>NZ_VPCH01000015.1:0-78146 GCF_013418285.1 Acinetobacter sp. YH12152 | reverse complement strand
GTAAAAATCCACACAAGTTGTTCTTCATAATCTCTTAATGATCTTCTTGTTGGTTCGTCACCAGCAAGCTAGGTCGGCTATATTACTCTTTATTTCTAAAGAGTCAACCGGTAATTCAAATTATTTTAAACTTATCAAATAAAACCTAACTTAATCAATTCAACCAAGTCATTGTTTTATCAGAAGTTTTAATCTTCATCACCGCCGATGGATGTGCATTCTACAGCATTTCACACCCAACGCAACACCCTTTTCCATTTATTTTTAATTTTTCATTACGTTTGTTTATTTATTCTACTAAATCAGTGTTTTTTACTTAAAAAAGTGTTTTTAGCGTACAGAAAGCATGCAATACGCCAAAGGCACCCATAAGATAAACATTAAAACTGGCATAACACCGTGCACTTCTTCAGGTTTTCTATACAGCCATTGAATAAATGGAATGGCGATACCAAATAATGTAACCATCAATAGCACATCAACAAATCCACCTTTCAGCAGTAGCCACAGCAAAACTGGCACACTCATCATTAAGCCAATTATCAATAAAACACAGTATTCGTATTTTCTGAGCTGCCATCGTGTGAACCCTTGAATGATCCAGAATTGTTCTGCAGATTCAAAATTTGATTTTAAGTCCATTTTTATTACGCCTAGATTGAATAAACTCAGTGCAATATAGACGGCACACATTAATTGGAATAATTGTGAAGCAGTGAAATCAAGGCTCATGATGTTCCAAGTATCCGCCTGTGTGGCGAACCAATACAAAATCACAACCGCAGTAACTGATATACCGATACTGACAATACGATGGGTTAGAAATCTTTTATGAAATGCCTGACGAATAATGAGTTTATTTTGATTGAGCCAGAGTGGGCTATATTTCTGTATCAGAAATACGCTAGGTACTTGTAGCTTTATTGATTTTGATTTCCTACCGAGTAGCCAAAATTTTATTGCCGCTATACAGATGAAAGTAGATAACAACAGCGCAACGAGTTGAGCGTCCAATATCGCTAGACTCAAAATTGGCAAATATGTCAAAAGACAGACTAAAACCCAATATTGATTCTGTTGTAAAAACAGCATTTGTATAATTAATAAATTAAAGATCCAAAGTAGCATCAATACACTGATGCCTAGGGAAGCCAAGAGTTCATACTCAACCCAAACATATAGAAGCGCTAAAACAAATGGCAGTATCAGCAAAAAGCTTAAACTGCCTAAAAATTTAATTTCCACTGCAAAACGACTTTTGAGCGTGATGGGCAATAGCGCTAGATAGCAATACCCTTCCCCACCACTTAAAGCTTTACGTTGTATCGCACACCAAAAGACATTTAAGGCAAGAAAGCCTGTCCAAATAAACAGATTCGTGATTATTGATTTGCAATAAACCAAATCAATAATGGGCTGCACTAATGATAAGAGCAGTCCGAATAGCATTGGCCCGAGAATTAATGTGATTAAAATAAGTAAATGCTTTTGCCGTGCAACTGCGTCTGCTGTGGTCTTGACATAAAATATCCATCGATATTTCAAAAGCGTTTTTATGATTGTTCGCTGCCCAACATGTCTTTGTATATTCATGCCGCCTGCTCATTGGACTTTAACCGATCTAGCTCGATGATTTTTGCTGCAAGACTGTCTCTAAATACAGGATCATGGCAAGACAATAGAATCAATTTTGATTGGCTCTGCTGTAAAAGTATGCTTGTTAATTCAGCCAAGGCGTTTTGATCTAAGCCATTGCTCGGTTCATCTAAAATCAGTAATGGTGCCGAAGTCATTAAGGCTGCAACCAATAAAAACTTTTTGGTTGTGCCAAAAGACATGTCAGCAAATGGCGTGGCTAAATAGTGTTCTAATTTAAATTTTTCAATGAATATTTGATACTGTTCATGCGCTATCCCTGAATATCACACATTAAATTCAGAAACTCCTGCCCTTGTAAAAAATCATAAATAGGGCTTTTATCTGGCACATAGGCCACAAGTTTCTTGTATTCATTGTTATGAGGGGCATATGGCTGATCATTAATCAAAATATTGCCTGCATCGAAATCCAGCATCCCAGCAATCATCGCAAGTAAGGTGGACTTCCCTACTCCATTCTCAGCAACAACAGCGACAACAGCGACAATTCCGAATTCGTTTAACTCTAAATTTAGATTTGAAAATATACATTTTCCCGCAAAAGATTTGGACAATTGCTGCAAGCTCAAAGAAACCATCATGATGTTCCTGATTTATTATATTAAGTTATTGATTTATTATTAATCTATCTTCACATATCTTAGATCTGAATTAAATAGATTCTTTAATCGACAAATTTAATTTTTTAAGTGTTATTCACTATCTAAATACGCCAAAATCATCTTCGACAATTCCACTTTAAGCTGCTGTTCTGTAATTAAAAAACTATTATTGCTCACATAGCGCATCATGGTAAATAAAGTACTGTTAATAATCACAAAAGAGCGATGTTTCAGCGTTTCAAAGTTCCAATGTGAATAATAACGATTAAATAAATACATCCCAACTTCAAAAAAATGCTTTTCCAAAACCTGAGAGGCATCTGAATGACTGTATTGATGCCAATGTTTTAAGATCTCAATGAAGAAGCCACGATCAGCTTTCAACATATCAAAGCCAAACTGAATACAAAGTGGGATCACCTCATAAATACTGTGCTGCTCTTGCTCCACGACTATATTTTTTAGTGCTAACCCCAATTGTTCTGATTTTCTGAGCAGTAACTCTTCTACGATTTGTTCTTTATTTTCAAAATATTGATAAATCGATCCAACGCTCACACCAGATTTTTCCGCAATTTTGGGCGTCGTCAGCTCCAGTAAACCTTGTTCTGCAATACACAACTGCGCTGCTTGCAAAATGCTTTCCACAATCATTTTCGCGCGTTGTTGTTGTGGTCTTTTTCTCATTCTATTGCTCTCCAATGCGATAGTGTTATGCGAATTGGATGCGAATTGAATGCGAATAAATATTCATATTAGTGTGGTATGCAACAATAACATTGAAGATCAAAACATGACCACTCACTTCAATACCCGACTGGCTTCATTTCAGGCCACGCAGCAATCTAATCTGCTGAGTTTTCTGCTGTCTCATTTGACGGGTCAAGCTGCACAGCCGAATTACCCTCAATATCTTGACCTCAATAAAGCCTTGCAATGTGGTGACCCACAGATGGAAAAAGTGCTCACGTGGATGATGCAGAACCCTAAACAGCATCGTGAATATTTTGAAATCGCTCTATTTAAAGGTGTCGAGCAGCTTCCCTTTTCTATTCCTGAACTCGAGCATTTTTTTAAGCATGTTGAACAAACACCGCCGTGGGTAGAGCCAGAAAAAATACAGCAAGCCCTTGAGTTCACCCATCGACTCGGGATTAACAATGGCTTTATTTTGCGAGACCTTTCACTCATGGTCGGTTATCTCTTCCCCGGTTTCAATCAGCCACTCATGCTGACCGGTGCTTTAAATAAACAAGCCGGTACACGTCTAGCTGAAACCACTAAATGGTGGGTAGATATCACTGAAGAACGCGGACTCGAACGTTTGCATGCAGGATTTACATCGACGATTTATGTGCGTTTTATTCATGCTTTGGTACGGCATCAACTCCAAAAAGGCAAAGACTGGGATTTTGCAACGTGGGGGGTACCGATGAATCAATTTGACTTGGCGATGACCAATCTTGCCTTTAGCAGTGTGGTACTTTTGGGCATTCGCGCTTTAGGAATTTTTCCGTCAAAACAAGAAACTGAAAGCTTTTTGCATTTTTGGCGCTATGTCGGCTGGTTGATGGGTATTGATGAAAAATGGTTAATTTCAAAAGAATCTGACGGTTGGAAACTGCTGTATTGGATGCAATTTGTACACCCCCAATCCGATGCAAGCAGCATGGCTCTCGATGCCAGTCTTTCTAAAGAACCTTTTGAAAGACAGTACAAATACCTCCGACCGCTTCAGCAAAAACTGGCTTATCGACAACATCTGGAGCTGACACAATTTTTTATTGGCAAAAAACGCATGCATAAATTAGGGCTCAAACCCCAGTCCGCCGCATGGTTTGCCTATTATTTATTAGCTAGAAATCTCGTCCTGTATTCAGGTGCTAAGCTAAGCATGTCCCGAGTTTAAATCAAAAATTACAGCAAAAAGGCCGTGCGATTCAAAAACTCGGTTTAGCACTGTATCAAAGTAAGGCCAAACAACTGGCAAGTATGCACCAATAAAAAAAGCAGAGCGATCGCTCTGCTTTTTGGATGACAAATGTCCGGACTTAGAACTTCATCGAAATACGTGCCCAATAATTGCGACCAATATTATTAAACTGTTGATCGGTCGCTAAACCTGTCCCTGCATCACCCAGTTTATTCAGATGCTCGGTATAGGTTTTATTCAGGAGATTATCCACACCCACAGATACATCTACACCCTCATCAATATGATAAGTACCATTTAATGACAGTGTGCCAAAACCTGCACTTTCTTTCAGGTCATAACCCACGATATTGCCTTGGTACGCACTGATACGATTTTGCCCATCAACCACACGCCAAAATGCTCCCAAAGTATAATTATCTTGGATATAACGTAAATTTACCCGAGCTTCTAAAGGTGAGATTTGTGGTAATGGCGTATTATCCGTGGTGTTTTCCCCCCACGCATACATTGCGCTGACATCTGCTTGGATCGCATCTGTAAATTGATAGCCAATCCCAGCTTCTGCACCTGCAATGGTTGCATCGATATTTCGACTATGCGCTTCCATACCTCCCATCATTCCTGTTCCATGCTTATAACTCGTTAAAATATAATCATTCACCAAACCAGCATAAGCCGACACCCAAGAATTCAAAGCACCATGTTGATGTTGATAGCCCATATCTAACTGAAGCGTTTTTTCCGTATCAATATGATTGAATGTATTGATATCACCATTTCCTGATTTTGGGCTAAATAATTCCCAATAATCTGGCATACGTTCTACATAGCCTAAACCAATATAGGTTTTACCATCATCATGTTCAGGATGTGTATTTTCAAAACGGATAAAGCCACTTGTTAAGGTTTTATCCAATTTACGGTTATAACCTTGAGCAATTGAATCTTGTCGTTCATCTTTCACATCGACTTGATCAAACCGAACACCTGAAACCAAACTGTTTTGATCATCAAAATGATAGGTTAATTCACCAAAACCACCATAAGACTGATATTTCATGTCTGTCATGCGTGGCTGGTCTTGATAAACAATATGATTTTTTGAATCTGTTTTACGAATACTATGTTGGTTATTTTGGCTGTCGATACCCGTAATAAATTGAAGACTATCCCATTCATGGGTTACGGCCATACGAGCGTTTAATGTTTTACGAGCAACATTAGTCGCCATTTTCATCATTGGTTCAGGACGTAAACTATAGTTATCCATGACATGATCATTAAAGCTATAGTTCACTTGTGCTTCAATTTTCTTAATCACCTCAGTGACATTCTTTTTCTCGACTCGAAGCCCCAAGCTTTCACGGGCAAATTGCGAACCATCCATTGAACGGCCCGCGTACACCGCCTCACCATCGGCTTTACCTCCAGTAAGTTCTACCCATGTATCTTCGTTTGGCCTCCAACCGAGTGCCAAATCTGTATTCCAACGCTCCCAGTCTGACGGCACAGTATTGCCATCTCCATCTTGGTAACTGTCTGCAACAGAACGGCTGGCATTTAGACGGACATATTTATGTTCATCGCCCACAGCCGCCTCGACATTATGATCTAAGCGACCATAAGAGCCGATCATCACACTGGCTTGACCACGGTAGTTTTTATCAGCATCCAACTGTTCAGGTTTGCGTTCAAACAAGACTGTTGCAGCAGAACCTGTATTGGCATATTGAACCGTTTGAGGCCCTTTAATCACTGAAATTCGGTCATAACTTTCAGGGGAAATATAAGACGTCGGTGCATCCATACGACTCGGACAAGCCCCGAGATTTTCTGTACCATCGGTCAATATTTTAATGCGTGAACCAAACATGCCACGAAACGTCACATCGCCATTGGTTCCTGCGCCACTTTTCACTGCACTAAAACCCACAATGCTTTTTAAATAATCGGCCCCATCACTGGCAGGTATCGGTTGAATCGGCTGTTTGGGGTTGGCACGAACAATCAGGCCATTGGCATCATTACCCTGATGTGATGTCACCACAATCGGTGCTAAAGTTTGTACAGCATTGGTTCCCGTCATCTCTACGGACATCTCGTCAGCCATCACTGTAGTTGAATAGCAGGCAACACAAATTGCAGCCGCAAGAGGCTGTAGAAAAAATTTAGGCTGAGCCATGTTTATCTCACAAAATACATAAATAAAGGCGTACCTGAGTCCTCAAAGACCCAAGTTTAAAAAACGTCGGATTTATGCAGCGAGTGGCGGGGCTCGACCTTGCGGAAGTAAAAAGAGTTGTTGAAGAACAAACCAGACATGCTTGAAAGCTTTTTGAAAAGCAATTAAACGAACTTGAATTCGATCAAGCACTTCTTTTACATCAAGTTCAGGGGGCAAAACCAAATTGCCGTAGACCGTACAATACTGACATTGATGACTGGCATCATGTTCATGGGCTGTATGATCGACTTGAACTTGCTCTACATGAGCGGAAGATGAATGGTGTGAATGTGCGGTATGTTCAGCATGAACATTGGGAAGTAAAAGTGCACGCGTAATGGTTTCGCAGACCGGAGCAACTTGATATTGCTTGGGCAATAATGGCTGTAAAAAAACAGCAATCTGCAAAAAAACGGCTGCAAAGGACAGCAGCACTCCACTACGAAACAATACAGGTAAACCCTAACATTTGTCTGCCCCAAGTATAACAAAGCCCAATCGAAATTGGGCTTGTCTCAGGTATTTTTTAACCGCGATCAATTAACGTTTAACTGCGACTTTATCTTTTTGACGCTGGCGAACCAATTTTTCCACTTTGTCACGTGCACGTTGACGTTTCAAAGGCGATAGATAGTCGACGAACAACTTACCATTTAAGTGATCCATTTCATGTTGGATACAAACTGCGAGAAGTCCGTCCGCTTCCACTTCAAATGATTGACCTTCAAGGTTAATTGCCTGAATTTTTACACGTGACGGGCGCTCAACTTTATCGTATATTTGAGGCACTGATAAACAGCCTTCTTCATAGGGCTGCGTCTCTTGCGTCAATGGCGTAATTTTGGGGTTAATAAACACCATGGGTTGATCTTTTTCTTCAGATAAATCCATGACTATCAGCTGAATATGGTGATCTACCTGTGTTGCTGCCAGGCCAATTCCCGGTGCTTCATACATAGTTTCAAACATGTCGGCTGCTAACTGACGAATTTCATCAGTAACTTCTTCGACTGGTTTTGCAATGGTACGAAGACGGGGATCGGGGAAACTTAAAATAGGTAATAAGGCCATACGACGTCCTCACTTATGCCATTGATCAAAAAACAAAATGAAGGAATGCTTCATCAAAAAATTGTGTGTAATATCGTTATTATAACGCAGTTACATACATAATTTTAGGAATTATGATAATGAAAAAGGTTTTGAAGGGCATGCCAACTTTTAGTGCCTTGGGGTTTAAAAAACAATTATTGGCACTTACAGTCTGTGTAAGTGTGGGGATGGGAATGGTCAGTGTTGCAGAAGCTGCCCCTGCTCGTAACGTCAATCCACCGTCATTGAAGGCAGGTGCGCCTCAAGTTTATGTGGTGAAAAAAGGCGATACGTTGTGGGATATTTCCAAGCGTTTCTTAAAAAATCCTGTGCGCTGGCCTGAAATCTGGGCGAGCAATAAACACGTGAAAAATCCGCACTGGATTTTCCCAGGTGACCGCCTATTAATGTGTACCTACAATGGCCGCCCAATCATCGGTAAGGATGAAGGTGATGGCTGTGAAGGTATCATTCGTCGCTATACAGGTGGCACTAAACTTCAACCACAAGTTCGTGTTGAATCCCTCAACAGTGCGATTCCGGTTATCCCATTAGAATATATTAAGCAATGGCTTGAGCGCAGCATGATTGTTGCAGCTGATTCTGTGGAAGGCACACCTTACATTTTAGGTACAGCTGATCAACGTGTATTGGCAGCCAAAGGCCAAACAGTTTATGCACGCGGCCAAGGTATGCAAGTTGGTCAACGTTATGCTGTTTACCGTGAAGGCGAACCGTACATCTTTACCGATGCAAATGGCAAAAAATACAACGCAGGTTTAGAACTGACTCAAGTCGCTTCAGGTGTTGCTGTTCGTGGTGAAAATGACATTACCACTTTAGAACTAACCGATACTTATAATGCCGAAGTTCGTCGTGGCGATCGTGTTCTTCCTGAATATGATCCAATGCTGCCAACACTGTTCTATCCAACCAATGCAGAAAATGTCACTGCTGGCGGTAGTGTAGTTCGTGTTATGGGCTCGATTGGTACTGCAGCGGTTCACAGTGTTGTGACGATCGACCGTGGTAGCTTGCAAGGCGTTCAATCTGGTCAAGTCTTTAGCGTGAACCAAAAAGGTGAAATCGTGACTGATCCAAAAACCAAAGAACGTGTTCAACTTCCAGGACAACGTATTGGTAACATTATGGTATTCAAAACGTTTGATAACCTAAGCTATGCTTATGTACTTGAAAGCGAATTACCAATCAAAGTAGGTGCAACGATTCAGCCACCACTGATGGATGACTAAGACCAAATCCATAAAAATGAGGCTGTATTTCAGCCTCATTTTTTATTATCCAACAACGATATCACTGATCATTTTAAACCATAAAAAGAAGACAGATTCAAAGGTCTCATTATGCTCAACTCATTGACTGACTTGCATTTAGATTACATTCGCCTGTGGTTTGTGGTGCAACACTCACTTCGTAGTTTCTATAAAATTCAGCAGCACTATCCTGCCCTACACCACGCCCTTAAGCCTGATCAAATCACCACATGGCAAAAATTAGGACTGCATAAAAATCATTTACAGCGCTTTGAAGAATTTCATAGTCCAAGTGGACAGCTTAGCTTTGAAAAATGTCTCAAGGATATTGAACAATACAGTGACTTTGTACTGATTCCTGAAGACCTGAACTATCCTCAACAGCTTTTACCTTATAGCGACAAGCCGCCCATTCTATTTGGGCAAGGTAATGCCCAAGCCTTGATGCAACCCCAAATTGCGATTGTTGGTAGCCGCAAACCTAGTCCCCAAGGTCGGCAAATTGCTTATGATTTTGCTTATTATCTAAGTGAGCAAGGGTTCTACATCAATAGCGGTTTAGCACAAGGAATTGATGAAGCGGCACATCGCGCTGCCATACAACACCACAGAACCATTGCCGTGATGGGTACAGGTTTAGATCAAACTTATCCGACCGCACATCAGCGTTTAAGACAAGAAATCATCCAACATGGGGGAACCGTAATCAGTGAGTTTCTTCCACACACTCCCCCATTGCAACACCATTTTCCACATCGAAATCGTATCGTCAGTGGGCTCAGTCTTGGTGTCATCGTGGCGGAGGCGGCATTAAAAAGTGGCTCACTGATCACAGCTCAACGCGCTGCCGAACAAGGCAAATCTATTTTTGCCATCCCAGGCCATATTTATAGTGAGTCACATCAAGGTTGCCATCAACTCATACGCGAAGGTGCAATTTTGATTGATCATCCACAACAGGTTATTGAAGACTTGGCACTAGCCACACAGTGGCAATCACAGGCTGCCGAAACCTTAACAACCACCGAAATAGCCACACCAAAAACAGCAACATCGGACACACCTCCACCCGAACCCATACCGGACCATTTAGTTGCATTGTATCGGCAGCTTGATTGGGTCGGCCAAAGCCTTGATCAATTGTCCATTCAACTCAAAATTGATACCGCGACATTAACCAGTCAACTGATGGAATTAGAGTTAATGGGCTATGCCACACAACAAGCCGGACACTACCTACGTTGTCGAATGGGTAAATTAGGTTCACAATAGTCCTTTGTCGAATCAGATAAGGTCTATAGAAATGATTACCACCTCTGTTGCAGAAGCAGCTTCCTGTCTTAAAAAAGGTCAGGTTCTCGCATATCCTACAGAGGCTGTTTGGGGATTGGGCTGTGATCCCTACAATGAGCAAGCCTTTCTCGAAATTTTGCGCCTAAAACAACGTCCCATTGAAAAAGGCGTGATTTTATTGGCTGCCAATGTCGCTCAAGTTGAACACCTGCTTCAAGGCTTAACAGAAGATATGCGTCAGCAAGTCATTGCGACCTGGACCAACCGTAAACCCAATGAACGTGCAACCACATGGTTATTACCGGCTGGCGACCATATTCCAACATGGATTAAAGGCAATCATCCAAAAGTCGCAGTCCGTGTGACTACCCACTCTTTATGTGTGGCTTTATGCCAAGCTTTTAATGGCTTTATTGTGTCTACCAGTGCCAATCCTGCAGGATTAACCCCTGCACGTTCCTTACAAGAAGCCAATCAATATTTTGCCAATGAACTAAATTACTTAAATGGTGATCTCGGCCTAAGCCAAGAACCAAGCAAAATTATTGATGCTGAAACAGGTGAAATCATCCGCGCATAAGCTCGGATGCCTGTCTACACCTGCCTTTCGGGAAAATACAGGCAAAAAAAAGCTCAGCCATATAGGGATGGCTGAGCATAAAAAAGGATGTGTATAAAATCACATCCAGAGGGTCTTGCAATCTCTGGGTAAATATCAAGTAATTATTAAGAATTACTTCATCATTTACGATGAAAGTATTATGTAATATTTTTTTAAATTTAACAAATATATTTTTTATATAAATAAAACTACTGATAAGCACTTTATTTGTGATTTTATAACCACTTAGTCAAAATATGTATCTATTTTTGATTGATTTTTAAGACGAGAATTTGTTTTTTTAATTCAGTTTTACACTCAAAAAACCATTTTCAAAAGATTTGCTCTATAAAAAATAAGCTTGTTTGTTTATTTTTTAATCAAAAATTCTCATAAATTTTCAATTTTTTACTAGCTTTACTTACGCTGTGCCAAGATCACCCCAGTAATCGCCATCACTGTGCCGACGGTATGATAAATCATCCACTGCTCAGCCAACCAGAAATAGGCAATAATCGCGGTAAATACCGGCATCAAATTCATAAAAATACTGGTGCGATTCGGGCCGAGATGTTGTACAGCCAACATCCATACCAACGGTGCAATCAGTGATGGAAAAATTGCCGCATAAAATACACTTGGCGCATTGGCAGGATTAATCGCGTCTATGCCTAAATACAATACGAATGGCAAGTGATATAAAACGGCAAAGAAAATTTGTACATATAAGCTCAACAGTAGCGGAAGTTTCAATTGCCATTTTTTTAAAAACACCCCATAAAAGGCATAAAAGAACACTGCGAAAATCATGAGGATATCGCCGAAATGTCCGCCCATATTCAGTAATTGACTGAAATCTCCTTGCGCAATGACAAACAATAGCCCCGTAAATGAAATCGCACAGCCTAGGATGGCATAGCGGTTGGGCACATCTTTAATTAAGAAAAATGCAACGGCAATCGTAAAAACAGGGATAAAGGCATTAATGATGCCCATATTGGTCGCCGTCGTATAATGCGCAGCGGTATAGCCCAAACCTTGATATAACACCATGCCAAAAGCACTCAGCACAGCCAATTGCTGCCAATGCTGCTTGATCAGCTGTCTTTGCTGCCAAACGGTTTTCAGCATAAAGGGGGTTAATATCAAAAATGCAATAAACCATCGATAAAAACTAATACTGACCGGTGAAATATAATCCGTCACATAGCGGGTGACGGTAATATTTAACGACCATATAAATACTGCGATCAGAGGCAAACAAATTGCAAATTTCGCCCAACGCGCTTGAAGCAACATGTCTGACTCCTCAATATATCGTGCAAAGATTGGTTTAGGTATTTTGAGTGATGTCTGTTTTAATTGAAATACATGATTTCAGACATTTATATTGTAGTTCCGACATTGACTCTTAGGCTTATATGACATCACCACCAATTGAACAACAGATCGAACTTTTTGAAGCACACTACACAGCATTAGATACGGTCTACCCGCACAGTTGTCTTTGGGGTGATTTTAATTTTTGTCTCGATGGTATTTTCGAATATGAGATACAAGGGCAACACCATCTCTCACCTGCCAGTTATGGGGTGTGGATTCCTCCACATACAGAACATTGCTCAGTCGCAATTGATGAGCAACCTATTCATTATGTGGCAATCCGTCTAGCACCTGATCTCTGCATAGATTTCCCCAAGCAGACTGAAGTATTTAGCATCCAGCCTTTCTTTCGTTTATTGGCGCAAGAAATTTTGGCCTTTCCTACAGAGCAACATACCACACCACCCTATCGACACCTGCTACAGGTCTTATTCGACCAGTTAAAAACAGCACCCAAACATCAACATTATTTACCGCAAAGCCATGATGCGGTGTTAAAGCCGATCTTGGCGCAGCTTGCAGATGTAGATCATTTTAGCTTGAGCCTACAGCGATGCTTAGCCAATGTGGGTTTGAGTGAGCGTCAGTTACTGCGGCTGAGTCAGCACGAACTACAAATGAGCCTTTCTGAATGGCGAAACCGTGCCAAAATTATTTATGCCATTCAACAACTCCGCGCTGGTCAGTCTATTAAAGCTCTCAGCTATGAATTGGGCTATCAACACAGCTCAAGCTTTATTGAGTTTTTTAAACGCTATACAGGAAAAACCCCAAACCAACACCGCGCCACTAGTTAAACGTCAAGCACTCAAGCACTCAAGCACTCAAGCACTCAAGCACTCAAGCAAGCATCAGCTCGAATTCTGCAAACCACTACAAAAATTATGCGAAAAGCCTATCGATAAAAGCTTGCTGTTCACCAGATTTCCCTTTAAAACAAGGATGAAAGGCACAACTTTAATTAGGAACGAATATGTCAGCTTCAGTTTACGATATCCCGGTAAAAACCATCCAAGGTGATGACACCACACTCAATCAATACCAAGGCAAGGTTTTATTATTGGTCAATGTGGCCTCTAAATGTGGGCTAACACCGCAATATGAAGGCCTAGAAAAACTCTATACAGAGAAGAAATCACAAGGTTTTGAAGTCTTAGGTTTTCCTGCCAATAACTTTTTAGAACAAGAACCTGGTTCTGAAGCTGAAATTCAAGAATTTTGCTCAATCAACTACAAGGTTGATTTCCCACTTTTTGCAAAAATTTCTGTTGCAGGCGCGGATAAACACCCACTTTATCAAACCTTAACCCAAGCCATTCCTGAACGCATTGGTGAAGGCCCATGGTGGGATGATTTAGTTGAATACGGTTTAACACCAAATCCAAAGCCTGAAGTGCTCTGGAACTTTGAAAAATTCCTCGTGAATAAACAAGGTGAAGTTGTGGCTCGATTTGCACCTGACATCAAGGCAGATGATGCACGTATTGTCGATGCCATTAATGCTGAATTAGCCAAATAATTCGCCAATATCTCAATCTCTCAGTTAAGATTATTTTGATTTTAACTGAGATTGATCATTTTAAATTATCACAATAATAGTTATCAATTATCACATAATGATAATTTACATAGTTTATCCATTATTTTAATATTTCACATATACATTGTTCAAAGTTTCCCTGTAAATACTCATTATGATGAGTCTTATCAAATCACATCCAGCAGTAAACAGGTGAACTTATGAATACATTAATGAAAGCTATCGTTTTATCTATTTCGACAGCACTTGTTGCTGCTCCAGCAATGGCTGCACCGCAAAATAGCCAACAACATGCACCTGCGCATAATCAAAATACGAAAGCTCAACAGCACACTAAACAAAACACACCAGTAAAAAACCAAAGCCAGAACAAGAAAAAAGCCGTAAATCCTTCACATGATTGGCGTTCTGGACAAAAAGTACCTTCTGAATACCGTGGTCATAGCTACAAAGTAGACCACACCAAATACAAAAAATTATCTAAACCAGGCAAAAACCAACAATGGATTAAAGTGAATGGCGACTACATTTTAATGAATGCCGTCAGCCACGCCATTATCAAAATCATTGCGGGTTAAACCCACCAAAACATCAAAAGAGGGCAAATGCCCTCTTTTTTTTGTTCAAGCGATTATTTTGTTATTGCTTTGCAACAATCTATTTTTAATCCACATTCTGCCCCTATATTCAAAGCATAGACTTAACACATAGTGATGATTGAATGAAAAAGCTAGTGCAGAATGCCCTTCTCCCTTTTGCCATTTTTAGTGGTGTTTTGGTGCTGATTGGCTGTGAACCTGCCACAGCACCGCAACAGGAACAAGAAATCGCAGCAGAAAATGATCGCCCTGCAACAACATCAACAAACGAAGATCAATCTGCGACACAAAGTCAGGCGACAGATCAAAGCCAATTAAAAAGCGGCAATATGTTTTATATCGTTCGCGATGTTGCGGATATGCAACTTAAAGCCGGCACTTATGTTGAACAACTCAAACAAACGCAGGTCGATTTAGAAGCCGCAGTCAGCAACCAAGATCATCTCCAATTGCAAAAAGCGGCAACCCAGCTGCAACAGCAGCTCAAAGGTTTCAATCAAGCTTTGAATGATTTAAATCTAAAAAGCACTGAGATTAATGATATTCGCAGCAATCTACAGGCAGCGAATCAGCAAGTATTGGCCTCACCTTTTCTCAATGGACAAGTCGATTTAAGCAAAGTTGATTTTCAGAAAATTCAAAATCAAATGGGCAATATTCAAGCGGAAATGCTGAAATTAGCAGGTATGTTGATCCAAGATCAGGCAGGCAAAAGCTCATCTACTGCACCCACTGAAACTGAATAAATAGCGAAATCTAGCATTTCCATTGCATTCCACCTGTTTTCAATCAAAAAAGCGTTAGACCTTGAGCTAACGCTTTTTTTCTTACAGTTCCGCTATAGAACACGACTGTTTTTCCTTTTAGATTAATGCTTAATAATAAAGCCAATGATGCAACAGTTATGTCAAACGCTGTGATTTATAACATTACACCCATTACCTTTCGTTTAGATTTAAAAGATCCTTTCTTATTTACAGCTCATCATATCGATCATTTTCCTGCTGCAAATGCAGACATGGGGCCAAAAACAGCCGCACAGAAAGATGAATTCAATATGTACTATGGCGATGTGGTTCCAGGTTTCCCAGAGCATCCACACACCGGCTTTGAAACCATTACCTTGGTTGAACAAGGCTATGTCGATCACTTCGATTCCTTAGGCAATGGCGGACGCTATGCTGCGGGTGATGTGCAATGGCTGTCTACAGGCAATGGCGTTGAACACTGTGAAATGTTCCCCCTACTGCATGAAGATAAAGCCAATCCTTTTGAACTTTTCCAAATTTGGTTTAATTCATCGGCTGAACAGAAAACCCATGATGCTGACTATAAAATGTTTTGGCGTGAAGAGATTCCTCACGTCTTTGAAACGGATAGTGAAGAAAAAAAATCGGATATTCGCGTGATTTCAGGGCAGTTCAAATCCACTGATGCTATTTCCCGACCGCCACACTCATGGGCGGCTGCCGCAGAAAATAAGGTCAACATTTATTTAATCACCATGCAAGCAGGCGCAAAGTTGGTGATTCCCGCAACAACAAGTAGCTCCAACCGTTTTGCTTATTTCTATCAAGGCAATACATTAGAAATAGAAGGTCAAAGCATTCAGATGAAGCATTTGGTTGAACTCCAATCAGATGCCGACGTCCATCTCAAAGCAGGTGGATTAGAAGCACGGATTCTGTGGTTAGAAGGTGAACCGATTAATGAACCCGTGGCGATGCGCGGTCCATTTGTGCTCAATACCACGGAAGAACTCGATGCAGCTTTTAAACGCTATCGTGAAACCCATTTTGGAGATTGGCCTTGGCCAACACCCGCACCGGTCTTCAAACGTGATCAGGCTCGATTTGCCAGTTATGAAGGCGGTAAACGTGTAGAGCACCCAGAGCAGGAAAACTCACAAGCGTCTTAAAGTTCAATTAGTTGGATTGAGCAAATTCAAAAGTATTACAGTTTTTATCTTGTCCAAGTGCGCGCTGAACATCTTGTTTAAAACGTGCTTGGGCAAAGCTATATTGCTTCGGTAAAAATAAGGTAATACGTGTCGTCTGTGGATCTAAACTTTCGACCAACATTTTATGCAAATACGCCCCATGCTCAGTTCGTGCCATCAATGTCCCCTGCTCCAAATGCTCTTCTAAACGATTATCGGTATAGACGTAGCGATTGTTCGCGGTAAACGCAACACAGTGATTATAGGCTTGTCGCAGATTTCGAAAGGCGGTCATATATGGGATTTTAAGCTCCGTACTGATGCCATTATCAACCGATTCAGCGACAAGTGCAGCTTCAGTCGGAAGATTGGGTGTCGTGACGTATTGGCTTTGACATGCAACGAGCAAACTATAACAAAGACACAGCGATAAACTGTTGAAAAATTTGTGCATACGGACCTTTGCAACTTGTTCTTATTTATTTTGCAGAGATTGTAGCAAAACTGGGTTGCTGATTTAATACTCTACTATTCATTCCGTGCTTTCATTGCAAATGCTATGCAGCTGATTATTTTTACAGGCGTTCAAGCCTCTGGCAAATCAACCTTTTACATGTTGAATTTATATCATAGCCATTTACGTATTAATTTGGATATGTTGAAAACCCGACATCGGGAAAATATGATCTTTGAAGCAGGTTTGGCATCCAAAACCAAAATGGTGATTGACAATACCAACCCAGATCGGGAAGCTCGTGCTCGCTATATCCAACGCGCAGTTGATGCAGGTTTTGAAGTGATTGCTTATTATTTTGAAACCGATTTGGACAGCACCTTAAAGCGTAACAGTTTTCGTGAAGGCAAAGCCCATATTCCAGAAGTTGGCGTGCGTGCAACTTATCGCAAGCTTCAAGTTCCATCACAGGATGAAGGCTTTGATCAAATTTTTAAAATAAAAATTATCAGTCACGGCGAGTTTTCAATTTTACCCATGCATGAATAACAACCATTAACCTGCTTTTTGGCTATCTTGCCATTTTTTAAAAGCCGATAGCATGGCCTGACGCTCATATGGTTTCACTAAACGACTTTCTAATGAAGCAAAATCACCTTTATAAGCAGCAGCGACCATCGATTTTGCCAGTTCTTGAATACTCACGCGCCCACGGTGTTCATATTGCTGGACTTCTTCATGGGAGAGTTCAACATCCCAACATGACACGACAGAACTTAGATCAACCGCAATGCTCAAATAATATTGATCAAAGTCTTGATAAAGTTCCCAAAAATGCGGCTCATAGGCGATAAGGTTCATGGTGCAATGCTAGCTGATTGAATTTAATCACCATAAAGATTGTATTGAATAAAATATATTCAACTTTAGATTGATCAATTTCAAATAATTTAGGGTAAAAAAACCACCCTTTCGGGTGGCTCTTTCAATCTCAAACTGCGTCTTATTGAGCGCGGTTTTTGATTTTGCGGATGGTTTCCAACTGAGCAGCAGTTTCTGCAAGAGCAGCCAATGCAGCAGCTGAGTCCAAGTCGCTCTTTTGATTTGCTAACAATTGTTCAGCTTGTTTACGAGCTTCAATAATTGCTGCTTCATCAAGGTTGTCAGCACGTACTGCAGTATCTGCAAGTACAGTAACAACGTGCGGTTGAACTTCTAGTACACCACCTGATACATAGATTAATTCTTCTGTACCATTTTCAAGCAGAACGCGGATTGCGCCCGGCTTGAGCAAAGTTACTAGTGGTGCATGGCCAGGCATAATACCCAACTCACCACCAGCACCTTTAGCAATTAGCATAGTTACAGTGCCAGAGTACAAAGACTCTTTAACACTTACAACGTCACATTGCATAGTTGACATGAGAATCTCCTAAATTAGGTAACTAATTAAAGTTTCTCAGCTTTAGCAATAACTTCGTCAATACCACCAACCATGTAGAACGCTTGTTCTGGAATGTGGTCGTATTCACCAGCTAGAAGACCTTTAAAGCCACGAATTGTTTCTTTAAGCGGTACAAGTTTACCAGGAGCACCAGTAAACACTTCAGCTACGTGGAACGGTTGAGAGAAGAAACGTTGGATCTTACGTGCACGGTATACAGTAAGTTTGTCTTCTTCTGCCAATTCGTCCATACCAAGAATTGCGATAATGTCTTTCAATTCTTTGTAACGTTGAAGAACGTTTTGAACTGAACGAGCGATTTCGTAATGCTCAGTACCCACTACAAGTGGATCTAACTGACGTGAAGTAGAGTCAAGTGGATCGATCGCTGGGTAAATACCAGAAGATGCGATGTCACGGCTCAATACAACAGTCGCGTCCAAGTGAGCGAAGGTAGTCGCAGGCGATGGATCTGTTAAGTCATCGGCAGGTACGTATACCGCTTGGATTGACGTAATAGAACCAGACTTAGTAGACGTAATACGTTCTTGAAGAACACCCATCTCTTCTGCAAGAGTCGGTTGGTAACCTACTGCAGATGGCATACGACCTAGAAGTGCTGATACTTCAGTACCCGCTAGTGTATAACGATAGATGTTGTCGACGAACAATAGAACGTCACGGCCTTTACCGTTTTCGTCTTTTTCGTCACGGAAGTACTCAGCCATAGTCAAACCAGTCAACGCTACACGTAAACGGTTACCTGGTGGCTCATTCATCTGACCGTAGACCATTGCTACTTTGTCTAGAACGTTTGAGTCTTTCATTTCGTGATAGAAGTCATTACCTTCACGAGTACGTTCACCAACACCAGCAAACACAGATAAACCTGAGTGAGCTTTCGCGATGTTGTTGATCAACTCCATCATGTTTACAGTTTTACCAACACCGGCACCACCGAACAGACCAACTTTACCACCTTTAGCGAACGGGCAAAGTAAGTCAATGACTTTAATACCAGTCTCTAAAAGGTCAGTAGAAGCCGCTTGTTCTGCATAAGAAGGCGCTTGACGGTGAATTGGTAAACGAGCTTCAGTACCAACAGGACCAGCTTCGTCGATAGGGCGACCAAGAACGTCCATGATACGACCTAAACATGCAGTACCTACAGGTACAGAGATAGGCGCGCCAGTGTTAGTTACAGTAAGACCACGCTTAAGGCCTTCAGTAGAACCCATTGCAATAGTACGAACTACGCCATCACCAAGTTGCTGCTGAACTTCTAATGTAGTTTCAGTACCATCAACATGGAGAGCGTCATAGATCTTAGGAACGCTGTTACGTTCAAACTCGACGTCGATAACCGCGCCGATGATCTGAATGATACGACCGCTACTCATTGCTGTCTCCTCAATTCAAACTAATAATGTTAAACGGCAGCGGCACCACCAACGATCTCAGAGATTTCCTGAGTAATCGCGGCTTGACGCAGCTTGTTATAAATAAGTTGTAGGCTCTTGATCAATTCACCCGCGTTATCAGTTGCAGCTTTCATTGCAACCATACGAGCAGACTGTTCACATGCGATGTTTTCAATCACACCTTGATAAACCATAGACTCAATGTAACGAACCAATAAACCATTTAGAAGCTCTTCAGCTTCTGGTTCATAGATATAGTCCCAACCGTATTGACGATTTAGGCCTTCGCTTTCCTCAGCAGCTGCTAAAGGAACAAGCTGTTCGATTTTTTGGTTTTGAGTCATGGCGTTGACAAAGCCGTTTGACACTAGATAAATACGATCTAACTCGCCTTTATCAAACGCGTCTAACATCACCTGTACAGAACCAGTTAACTGTTCAAGACTCGGAGCATCACCTACGTTTGTAGTTGCACCAAGAACTTTACCGCCGTAGTTTTTAAAAAACGAAACCGCTTTTTGACCAATTAAAGCAAATTGAACTTCAATTGACTGCTCTTGTTGCTGTTGTACGTGTTTGACCACTTTTTTGAACAAGTTAATGTTCAAACCACCAGCAAGGCCGCGATCTGAAGAAACAATGATATAGCCAACGCGCTTTACAGGACGTTCAACCATATAACGGTGTTTGTATTCAGGGTTCGCTTGTACCAAATGAGCAATTACACGGTGCATATTTTCGGCATACGGACGGCCTTGAGCCATGCGCTCTTGCGCACGACGCATCTTAGAAGCTGCTACCATCTGCATCGCGCGAGTAATTTTCTGCGTGCTTTTGATACTAGCTACTTTGGCGCGAATTTCTTTTAAATTTGCCATACGCTTAACCTAGTATTCGAAAGCCCTTTCGAGCTTTCGAAGGTTGATCCGTGAACCAAACCAGAACCAGATTCAACATCGTTGAATCTTAGTAAGTTTGAGTCGCTTTAAAGCTTTCAATACCTGCTTTGATTGCTGCTTCGATTTCTTTATCGTAAGCACCAGTCTCGTCAATTTTTTGCATTAACGCAGCATGTTCTGAACGGAAGTAAGAGATCAACGCAGCATCAAATGCAACGATTTTCTTCACTTCTACGTCAGCCATATAGCCTTCGTTAGATGCATAAATTGAAACAGCTTGGTCAGCAATTGAGTATGGAGCATATTGTTTTTGCTTCATAAGCTCAGTTACACGTTGACCATGTTCAAGCTGTTTACGAGTTGCTTCGTCAAGGTCAGAAGCGAACTGAGCAAACGCAGCTAATTCACGGTATTGCGCAAGAGCGGTACGGATACCACCTGACAATTTTTTGATGATCTTAGTCTGAGCAGAACCACCAACACGTGATACAGAGATACCCGCGTTCACAGCAGGACGAATACCTGCGTTGAATAATGATGTTTCTAAGAAGATCTGACCGTCAGTAATCGAAATTACGTTTGTAGGTACGAATGCAGATACGTCACCGGCTTGAGTTTCAATAATCGGTAATGCAGTTAATGAACCAGTTTGGCCTTTAACTTCACCGTTAGTGAATTTCTCAACGTAGTCAGCAGATACACGTGAAGCACGTTCAAGTAAACGTGAGTGTAGATAGAATACGTCACCAGGATATGCTTCACGACCTGGTGGACGACGTAGAAGCAATGAAATTTGACGGTAAGCAACAGCTTGTTTAGACAAGTCATCATAAATGATAAGCGCGTCTTCACCGCGGTCACGGAAGTACTCACCCATTGTACAACCAGCATACGGAGCCAGATACTGCATCGCTGCAGGATCAGCTGCAGCAGCTGCTACAACAGTTGTGTACGCCATAGCGCCAGTTTCTTCTAGCTTGCGCACAACGTTAGCGATAGTCGATTGTTTTTGACCAATTGCTACGTATACACATTTAATGCCAGAATTTTTCTGAGCGATGATCGCATCGATCGCCATAGCTGTTTTACCAGTTTGACGGTCACCGATGATCAACTCACGTTGACCACGACCAACAGGGATCATTGTATCTACTGATTTATAACCAGTTTGTACAGGTTGATCCACTGATTGACGCCAAATTACGCCTGGTGCTACTTTTTCAACAGCATCAGTAAGTTTTGCGTCAATAGGGCCTTTACCATCAATTGGGTTACCCAAAGCATCTACTACACGGCCTAAAAGTTCTGGACCAACCGGAACTTCTAATACACGACCTGTGCAACGAGCTTTTTGACCTTCTTGAAGGCTTAAGTAGTTACCTAAGACAACGGCACCCACTGAATCCTGTTCTAGGTTCAGTGCCATACCAAATAAGCCGCCGTCGAATTCGATCATTTCACCGTACATTGCATCAGCAAGGCCGTGAATGCGCACAATACCGTCGGAAACCATAACAATGGTCCCTTCGTTCTTAGCGGTCGCGCTGGTGTCCAGATCGCCGATACGCTGTTTAATGAGCGCACTGATCTCGGATGGATTCAGTTGTTGCATTGCGCTATACCTCAATCTTTTTAAAGTTCAGTCTTCAAGCTGTTAAGCAAGAAGACGAGTCCGCATTTTTTCAAGCTTGTTAAGCGCAGAATCATCTATCACTTGGTCGCCTGCACGAATAACTACACCCGCGATTAACGCTGGGTTAACTTCTACAGAAACATTTACGGCAGCTTCGAATTTTTTCTCTAATGCATGCGCAAGTAACTGTTCTTGTACAGAAGTCAATGGGAATGCAGATTCAATCACTACATCCACAGTATTGTTATTCTGTGATTTGAGCTGTTCGTATTCTTCTGAAATTTCAGGAAGAAGTGCCAGACGGTCATTATCGGCAAGCAATGTCAAAAAGTTTGACACTGCTGCAGTCTGGTCGTCACCTAAAACTTTTGCGAAAACACTTACCTGCTCAGCAGGTGTAAGCTCAGGGCGATTTAGATAAGCTGAAAATGCTTCGTCTTGCACCGCAGCACTGAGCAAGTTTAATGCATTTGACCAAGCGTCAGTTGCATTTTGCTCAGAAGCGTAAGCAAATGCTGCTTTAGCGTATGGGCGTGCCAACGTCAAGAGTTCAGCCATAATCCGCCTCTCTTAAAGTTTAGCAGCCAGCTGAGTCAGCATGGCATTGTGAGCTTCTGCGTCAACTTGCTGGTTCAGAATTTTTTCTGCGCCAGTAACTGCAAGAGCAGCAACTTGTTGACGTAATTCTTCGCGAGCAGCATTGATTTCAGTATCAACAGCTTCTTTAGCTTGTTGACGAATACGCTCACCTTCAGCCGCAGCTTGAGTACGCGCTTCTTCTACCAATTGCGCACCACGACGGTTCGCTTGTTCGATCAATTGAGCCGCTTGTGCTTTAGCCGCATCTAATTCAGCTTTCACTTGTGCTTGCGCATCCGCAAGGTCAGCTTTCGCTTTTTCAGCAGCGTTTAAGCCATCAGCGATTTTACGCTGACGCTCACTAATCGCATTGATTAGTGGTGGCCAAACAAATTTCATGCAGAATGCGACGAAAATCGCAAATGCAATCGCTTGGCCAATCAATGTGAGGTTGATATTCATTGCTATTCCTCAATAGTTTAATTTAGGAATTAAGCTGATTAACCTACAAATGGATTAGCGAAGATGAAGAACAAGCCAATACCAACACCGATCATAGGCACAGCATCAAGAAGACCTGCGATTAAGAACATACGAGTTTGAAGTTGTGGAGCCAATTCTGGTTGACGAGCAACAGCTTCTAAGAAACGGCCGCCTAGAAGACCAAAACCAATCGCAGTACCTAAAGCACCAAAAGCGATCAAGATAGCAGATGCAATTGCAACTAGACCTAAAGTGAGTTCCATGATAATTCCTCAGAGGTTAGGTTTATACCAAATTAAGTTAAAAAATTGTGTGCCCAACCACCCTTTGACAGTTGAGCAATACCATTAATGCTTTTCGCTAGCCATACTCATATATACGATAGTCAACATCATGAAAATGAATGCTTGTAACGTAATAACAAGAATATGGAAGATCGCCCAAGGCACAGACAACGCCCACTGGATCCAGAACGGTAGTAATGCGATCAAGATGAAGATCAACTCACCCGCATACATGTTACCGAACAGTCGAAGAGCCAATGAGATTGGACGTGCAATAAAAGTTACTAATTCAAGAATAATGTTTACTGGAATAAGTAATGCTTTTAAAACTGGGTTACTTGGGTTAAATGGGTTAAGTGCAAATTCTGCACCGAATCCGACAAGACCTTTCTCACGGATACTATAGAAAATAGTTAACGCAAATACTGATAATGCCATACCCAAGGTAATGTTAGGATCAGTAGATGGAACGATTTTGAAGTAAACGTGGTGAGGATCCATACCAAACACGTTAGCACCGATCAATTGAGCTGTATAAGGAATCCAGTCAACAGGGATCAAGTCCATCAAGTTCATGAGGAAAATCCACACGAAGATGGTCAACGCTAACGGCGCAATTAAGCGCGATTTGCCATGGAAAGTGTCACGGACACTTGAGTCAACGAACTCGATAATCATTTCGATTGCAGACTGGAACTTGGTCGGAACACCAGAGTTTGCAGCTTTCGCTACAACCCAGAACAACAAACAGAAAACAATACCAAGGCCAATAGACCAACCCATTGAATCCAAGTGAATAGCAGTGAACCCCATCTCTTGAGCTTCTTTAGCAGTCTCAGCTAACTTCCAAGTACCATCTGGCATTTTACCATAGGTCAAGTTAGTCAAGTGATGCTGAATGTACTCGGTCGAAGTAAGGGCATGTTCTTCAGCAGCCATAAATCACACCTGGTCAATGTCAAAACTAATAGAGAAAACGAATATCGCGTGCTGCCTGATATCTCGTTACTCTCCAAAAAACTTTTCAATTTTTTGTTGTGTTTATACTCGTTTTTTTAAGCGTGTTGCCCAAAAAGGAGCGACCCACGACATACTTTGTACGAGCATAAAACCACAAAACAATGCCACCGCTGACAACGGTTTGACATTGATCAAAATCAAAATGAATCCAACAATCACGATTGCAAACTTGCCCATTAAGCCACGATACATGTTTGACAGCACCTGTTTAGAGGCACGGGCACCAGCCGCACGAAACGACTGCCATGAAAAGTAGCTACTTGCTAGCCAACATACCAACGCACCCAAAGCTGCACTATATGCTGTGATTGTGTCTTTAAGGACCCAACCAATCAGGGCTGAAACAGGAATCATTACTGCTTGTAAGATGACTAAAGCTTTCGCTAATCGTCGATCAATCATGCGACTAGTTCGACTCATTTTTGTTCACTCACAGCAATTCTGCTTGACAAGTTTAACTGATGATTATTTTTAATCGCAGGCATTATAGAGTTACACCCCTTAACTTGCAATCTTTTCCCGACCTTAGTCGTGTTTTTTTAAATTGGCAAACTGCTTTCAAACTAATCAATAGTTGTTTATTTTTTACTTTACTTTCGTGCATTTAGTGTGCATTTCAGGGTTTCATCAGCCAACATCTTCCATGCTGTTACAAAATCCCCTGCCCCACTCATCGTTTCGTCAACCGGCTGAAAGACGATACCACCGAGCTTTTGATACTGATTTTGACTGGCATGTGCTTCTGCAAGTAAGCATACTTTTGGCTGCGCGCGATGGTCTTTCAGGTATTTGATTTGTGCCAATGTCGGCGCGACATGTGGATCATCTGTCAATGCACCTGTAAATTTCAAATTCAGTGAGCGCTCAAGATATTGATAGGCATCGTGGTAAGACCAGTAAGGCTGAGCACGGCTAGACACATCGGTTTTTTGTGCAGTAACCAAGAGTTTCTGCGCAAATGCACGTGCATTGGCCCAATATTTTTCGCGATGTTCTGGAAACTGTTGTGAACGTAACGCGGCTATAAAAAAGCCGATTCGAACCGCATTGTTTGGTTCAAGCCAGACATGCGTATCGATTGTGCCTTTTAATGCATTGCCACGCACATCCCGTAATGGCAATGCACTGATAATGCCTGAGTCTAAAATAGCGATACTTTTGCCACTTTCACCTAACATTTTTGCTAAAGGTGCTTCGTGTGCATGGCCTAACCATAAAACGAGATTGGCATCTTGCACGGTTTTACGGTGCGCAGGCGTCAAACTCACATCATGTCCAGATTGATGGTCAAGCAATAGCTTTGGCTGCTCTACACCCTTGAGTACATCCTTCGCGATTAGATAAATCGGTTGTGTAGAAACAACAAGACCTTGCGCCCAGCTCATTACACTGAATAAAGCCAAACTACAAAAAAGAAATACACGGGACATGGGGAGAGAGCACCATAAAATGAATAGTGTTATAATATAACAAAATCGTAAAAAAACCTACGTCTGTTCGTAAGTCCTTACGCTTCATGTTAAGATTTAAAGTCTTTTTCTTTATACAGTTTCGTACTCGAGGTTGGCTATGAGCGCATGTTCACACGAACATCATAATGCTTTGCATGGTGTACACGATCATCATAATGTCGAACAGCGCCTTGCTGAAGCTGAGAGTCTCTGTAGTGCGACGGGTGCTCGACTTACGCCCTTGCGTAAAGAAGTTTTGGAACTAATCTTAAATGCAACGGGGCCAATGGGTGCTTATGACCTTCTGGCTAAAATCAAAAGCGAGTCTGACCGACCTGCAGCGCCGCCGACGGTGTACCGTACGCTGGATTTTCTGCTTGAAAAAGGTTTGATTCATCGTCTAACGTCGATTAATGCTTACATCCCATGTTGTCATCCGCGCGAAGGACATCAAGCTGCATTTCTGATTTGCACCGATTGTAAAATAGTCAAAGAAGCATCTGCTCAAGGCTTGATGGCGCAACTTGATGAATTGTCTGCATCCGATGGTTTTACTGCACATCACAGTATTATTGAAATTTCAGGGATCTGTCAGCAGTGCCGCAGCAAACACTAAATGTGAAGCCCATTGTGGCTTTAGAGCATGTTCATGTCCGAATCGATGAACGTGACATTTTAAAAAATGTAGATTTCGCCTTACACGAAAAAGAAATTGTCACCTTGATTGGTCCTAACGGTGCAGGCAAATCCACGCTCATCAAAGTGTTATTGGGTATTGTAAAACCTGTATCTGGTAAAGTGATCAGCATACAAAAATTAAAATTCTCATATGTGCCACAAAAATTTAATCCATCACACAGCTTACCGCTACGTGTGTGTGATTTATTGGCATTAGAAAAATGTGATGCCAGCATTAAGCAAGAAATTATTCGTGATACAGGCATTGCCAAGTTACAACAATCTAAAGTTCAGCAACTATCGGGCGGCGAACGTCAACGTGTATTGATTGCACGGGCATTATTGCGTCAACCGAATGTATTGGTTCTGGATGAACCTATGCAAGGTCTGGATATCCAGTCTGAAGCGGAACTGTATGACTACGTGCGTAGCTTGCCAGAAAAATATGGCTGTGCAGTTTTGATGGTTTCTCATGATTTACAATGGGTCATGCAAGGCACGCACCGTGTGGTTTGCATGAACAAGCATATTTGTTGTAGTGGCTTGCCTGAAAATGTCCAGCAACATCCTGAATATCAAGCGATCTTTGGAACAAATCGTGTGTTCTATCAACACCATCATGATCACTGTGCACATGGCGATAGTGCAACGCCTTGCCAGCATGACTCTCGTCCTCATATTCACCCTGAACCGGAAGCATAATCCATGATGGAATGGCTACAACTCCTTTTGCCAGCATGGATCATGGGCACTTTGCTGGTGTTCCTGACTGCACCGCTTGGCTGTTTAATGTTATGGCGTCGCATGTCATTTTTTGCGGACACCATGGCACATGGCACTTTACTCGGTGTCGCCATTGCCGGTGCGATGAGTCTACCGCTTTGGACAGGCGTTACATTGATTGCGCTCTTATTGGTTGCAATCTTATGGGTGTTACACGATCCACGCTTGCCCAATGACGCCTTGCTCGCGCTTTGTTCTGCAACACTCCTGTGCTCAGGCTTACTGTTCATACAACATTTGCCAAGTTTAAGACCTGAGTTACTCAGCTATTTATTTGGGGACTTGCTCACCATTTCTTGGTCAGATTTGCCTGTCTTTGCAGTGGTGATCATTGTGGCACTGACCGTGCTGTATAAAAATTGGCAATCTCAGATTCAGATTGCCATTGACCCCGATATTGCGGTCAGTGAAGGTGTCAGCGCTAAATGGCAACGTCTGATTTTTATGTTATTACTGGCATTATTTACTGTATTGGCTTTACGTGCTGTCGGCTCATTGCTGATGGGTGCATTGTTAGTGATTCCTGCATTAACCGCTCGTTTATTGGCAAATTCCCCGAAGCAAATGGTACTGTGGTCTTTCATCATTGCCCAAGTCGGTGTAACTGTAGGTTTATGGTCAAGTGCTGGTTTAAACACCTCTACAGGACTGACCATTGTATTAACTATGGCGCTGCTCTTTGCCCTGATTTTTATTATGCAAAAATTTAAGAAAGTGGCTTAAGTAGCAACGTTCATTGCTCAATTCGCGACATATCAAAAAAAAAGCCATGCAGTTGCATGGCTTTTTTTGCACGTCAAATACGATACTCAGAATCATCTAACTGGATTTATTGATGCACCAAACTCAATAAGCTCGCCGCACAAGCAAATAATACCGCAAAGGTTCGATTCAAATATTTTTGTTGTTTGGGTGATTTTAATAATCGCAGTACTTTTGCAGCGAGACCGGTATACCCCGCCATGACAATCAGATCGATGCTAATCATCGTTGCAGCCATGATGACATATTGAATCCATTGGGGTTTGGATAAATCTAAAAACTGCGGCAAAACTGCCAACAAAAATACAATCGCTTTAGGGTTGCTCATATTGACCAAAAAGCCATGTAAAATTAATTTTGAACGTGATTTATTGGGCAAATCTTGTTGGATTTCAATTGACTCAGTTGGCGCTGTCCACTGTAAATAAGCCAAATACAATAAATAGCCCACACCAAACCATTTCACGATCAGAAAAGCCCATGTTGTCGTCGCAAATAAGAACCCTGCCCCAGCCGCAACAATGACTATCTGAACCAAAAGTGCCAATTGCAGGCCGATGGCATTCCAATACCCATGCTTAAACCCATAATTCAAACCACTCGACATAGACGCAATTGCACCTGCACCTGGGGAAACACTAATCACCCAACATGCCAACATGTATGCAATCCAGATTTGATAGGACATCATTAGCTCAAGTTTGAAATGGGTCTGTATTATATGACATTTACTCTATTTTCATGACAATAATGCACGCTAAAAGGCCAAATGAAGGCTACACTCTCAGCGCTGCTTAAGGCACAATACACACAGCCACTCAGAAATTATAATTTTTAGGAGCCATGAATGTCTGCTCAATCTGTAATTTTGCCATTACCCTCAGATCATGCTCGTTTTATTGTTTTACGTTTAAAAGATTTAACGATTAGCGAATTAAAAGAACAACTTGAAGACTTACTTAATACTCGTGATCGTCTGATTACCCAACATCCAAATGCACAGATTAAAACGGCTGTGGCTTTTGGACCAGAACTTTGGGCACAACTTTACAGTCAATCCCCGGCAGGCTTTAAACAACTTGATCCAATTCAAGGTTCATTTAACATGCCTGTAGCCCCAGCAGATGTATTTATCCATATTGCAGCACAGCGTACAGATATTTGCTTTGCGCTGAGCCAAGCATTCTTTGATGGTATTCAAGATAAAGTTGACGTACTGGATGAACGTGTGTGCTTCCGCAATTTTGATGGCCGTGATTTAACCGGCTTTATTGACGGAACTGAAAATCCGCAATTTCCAGATGATCGTGCTGAAACAGCATTACTAGCTGAAGAAGCTGGCGTATTTGCCAATGGCTCTTTTATTTTTGCACAGCGTTATGCGCATAATTTGGATAAATGGAAAAAGCTGAAAGTCGATGCGCAAGAGCATGTAATTGGCCGTACTAAACTTGAGTCTATTGAGTTAGATGAAGATGAACAGCCTGAAAACTCACATGTATCACGTACAGTTGTAGAAGATGGTGAAGGTGAAGAAATGGCGATTTTGCGTCATTCACTCCCTTATGGTGATGGCCGTGGCGATCAAGGCTTGTTCTTTGTGGCATATACCAATGATTTAAGCATTATCGACAGCATGCTGGTTCGCATGTTCGGTACGAGCGGTGACGGTATTCACGACCGCTTACTACATTTTGTAACGCCAATGGACGGAGCGTATTACTTTGCGCCGAGTGAAGAGTTGCTGGAAGAAATTTTAGAAGGGTAAATTTTGAAAATGCAAAGAGTAGATTTTCCTACTCTTTGCAACAAAATTTATTTATTCATAGTACTTAATTCTGCAGTGGAAAGACCAATATTTTCACACCCCTGCGTAGCTGAAACACATTTTAACGTATTACTTAAATCAACTTTAAAGACACTCGATTTACCACCTTGTGCATATTTTATATTTGCTAAATATGTAAAAATTCCTTTTTTAGAATTAAACGTAAATTGATCTCCTTGCAACAAATCCACCCCTTTACCATTAGCATTGTTATCTTCTGAAGCTAAAACAGGAACTGTTAAGAAATTGTTGCTATTAAAATTATAAACGAAAGTATTAACAATAAAGCTTCTAAAAGGCGTTTTTACATAATCAATATTAAAATCCTCTCGAACACGAAATGCCACAATATTTTTATCACGATATAAGATATTTATATCAACATTAGATTTTAATGGAACTGTTGACTTATAAACATCGAAGACTTTATTTTGATTAAAAATTTGTACTCCAAATTTTTTCAATGTGTACTTTCTCCCATTTTTATTTTTATCAACATCACCAAAATCAGTTAATCTTATTTTTTTATTAGTAGAAACTATACTATATGTTCCATATTTATCTATAAAATCGATAGGTGATTTTATTTGTATAGCTTCTTGAGTTGGATCATTCCAACTATTATTTATTTTTGCATATCCACATCCAAAAAAAGAATTAATAATTAAAAATAAGGAAATTGTTTTTATATATTTCATATTATGCCTTTTAGGGGTTAGTCGAACTAATAAGGTAAATTTGCATTAATAAAAGGTATTGGATCAATTCTCCCGGTTAAACCAATACCTAATAAAGGAGCACTCCTTGCTTCAAAATGTAAATGGGCGCCATTTGCTATAGTTGTCATCTTATTAGCATTACCTGTAGCACCCGACTTTCCAATAACCTCTCCAACATCTACTAGATTACTTGTATCTACATCACTAACTGACAAATGATTTTAAAAATTATCAGCTGTATGTTAAGACGTATGTTTGGCACCAGCGGCGATGGTATTCACGACCGTTTACTTCACTTTGTCACGCCTATGGATGGCGCGTATTACTTTGCGCCGAGTGAGGGGTTATTGGAAGAAGTGCTGGAAGGGTGATTAAATGAAGCCGACGAAAGTCGGCTTTTATATAATAACTACTTAAACTGATATATGATTTTTTTAGAATTTTGATAATACGTCATTATTGAATTATTATCTATTTCTACTCTATTGTTTAAATATATAAATTTTTCATCAACTAACTTATTATTTTTAACTTGCATAACTCTTAAATTTGGTCCACTTTCATCTTCAAAAGGTGAAATTATTAATTGAAATCGACCTCTATCTAGAACCATACTTGGTCCATCCGATAGGTTTACGAAGTCATACTTTTTAAACAGTTCTTTTGTTTCTATTAAATTTAGACCAGAGCACTCTTTTGTCTTTTTTGAAATACATTTCAAATGCACATCAGAATCATATTTTTTTGATACTATATTTTTTTCACTACCTATAATTTCAGGATCTTTTTTTATTTTTTTAAAACTATCATTTTCAAATATATAACATTCATTTTCAACATTTATATTATTATCATCACTAGCATAAGTAGTTCCAGAAATACAAATTTCATTTGAGGATTTAGAGAACTTAATTTCAGGATTTTCATTACTTAAAACTTCCAACCTAGAATCCACAAAATTACCAACTATTTGTTGCAAAGGGTATATTTTTCCTTTTGATGAATCTATGACAACAATTGCTTTTACATTTCTACTGTCACCTTTACCGGTATATCTATCTTCATTTAATATTATAAGTATTTTGTCATTTGAAAAATTAGCTGTGCTAGCTAATTTTTGATTATAAATTTTTATTTTTTCATTAGTACAAAAATTTACTTTAATTTTTTCTACATTACATGAACTAACATTCTCAGATTTTAGACTATCTTTAATAAATGATGATTCCTCTCTCGAATAAGAACAACTAGAATTTAATAATCCAAAAATTAAGAAAAGGAACAATTTGGTTAATTTCATTTTTAAAACCTATTTTGATGAATGATATGCTTTAATTTTTTCAAAAATTTCTTTTACCTTAGCTGTTGAATGTGAATTAGCTCTATTTGTACCAGATTGGTGATAGCCTACCGAACCATCAGAAATAACGCCAAATTTATTCTTACTACCTTTAGGTAAAGCTATTGAAGCCCATTCTCTAGAGGCATCTATCATAGCTTTTTCAACTGTTGAGCTACCACTGTGTATAAGATTGTAAATTTCAGTTCGTCCTCTTAATAAATGTTCCTTAAAAACTCTTTCCTGCATATTCGCATCGTAAAGTTCATCACCAGTGAGATTCATTCTCTTTCTTGCAGCGTCTAATGTTGATGGAATTGTTTGATATTTTCCGGTTGCAAATCTTCGCCTATTGTCTTGCCAACTATAGTTTTTTGAAGCTAGTAACAATTGATTAATTGTTTTTCCTGTAATTGTGCCTGGTAAATCATTCATTTTCCCATATTTGACTCTTTTCCCTTCAGGTGCTCCTGCATTCCAAGCCTCATAACTTCCTTCACCACTAGCAATTGCATTTCCCAACTCCACAACCAATTCATCAATTGTTTTATCAGAAGTTTTTAAATTATTACTTGTCGCAGTTAATACACCTGAACAACTTAAAATCGATACTAAATTTATTTTTTTTACTAATTCAACTAATGGACCACCATTCAATTCTGCGACACTCTTTTTGAAAAAAAGGTCATTAAAATATGGCTGAGAGAACCTCGTAACATCATAGTGCACCCAAGTTGTTGCTCCAGAACCGCCGTTATTAAAAACTTTAGGTTCAAGATATATTTTATCAGTTTGTCTTTGCTCTGAAGCTCCCATCTTAATTTCCATTATATTTTTTCTAATGAATTCCATATCTAATAATTCTTTGGTTCTTACTCCGTCCTTCTTTATATGTATATCTAGTGCTAGCCCCATATGGTTGACACTCGTTCTTTTATGCTGCTTATTATTTTCAATACATCTATATCCTGATTCGATGTATGCCACTTCTAATCCACTTGATTTAAATTCATTTTTTAAATAAAAGTTTAAAGATTTTAATATCCAAATTAGAGATCTATGTATTCCTGGATATTCATTAGCAACATTACTACCAGAAGTAACTCCTTTACGATTATTACCATAACCAGAACATTTCCCACATTTACATGAAGCTTTTGCCATAAATCCTGCAACTGGATATTCTGTATAGAACTTATCTAAAGCCAATAATAAGCTTCCACAAATTTTCCCCGTTTCAGGAACCCCCATATAATCCCTCTGAAACTGTTTGATACAAGCTTCAGTTAAAGGAGTAAATTTATCAGTAGGTAAAGCACCGCCAAAGCCAGCTAAACGGATATTAATTTCTCGTATTAATTCACTTTGCCCACTTGAAATACATTGAGGCGATGACTTGCATAAATTTGATGTATCAGATTTGGGAGTACCTCCATCCTGACTTCGGTCCTCTTTCATTTCAATTTTAATAACTTCAGTTAAAGCTTTTTTCCCATCCTCATACCATTCATTAAGCTTTTCCAATGCCTTATTTTTATAATCATCTAACTTAGATTCTGATGATTGATTAGCTTTCTTTTCATCATGTTTAGGTGGTGCTGATTTTTGAGACTTGGTCTTCTCTGGCTGCTTTTTAATCGGCTGCGGTTTCTTATCCTGACTGCTTTTATTGCCTGTTGCTGGCGTATTAACTGGCAATTTAATAATTTGGCCTATGCTAATTTTATTTTTATTTTCAAGGTTATTTAGAACGTCTAATGCCCTAACTGTAGTCTGATACTTTTGTGCAATCGAAGTTAAGGTGTCTCCTTTCTGAACTATATGCGTCTTGCGCTTATAACCACCTTGTTTACCATTATTTTCTAAAGTTTTTAAATCTATAAGCAATTTTGGACTAATTACCTTAACTAACATTCGATCTTTTGACAGAGTAAAAGATTTGACTTTTTTCATACCATCATCAAATAGATTTTTCACATATACATCTAAAACCGTTCCTTTGTCCCGCTGAATTTCATAAAAACAGCCCTTTGAATTAGTGATACCTTTTACAACATGCTGATCTGTTTTCTGATTTCTAACTTGATAGTGAATCTTAGGTATTGGGTTACCAAGAGCATCTAGAATTTGTACTGTTACTAAAGCTTTATTAGACATATTTTTATACCTTAATTATTATTTTGATCAATGAGTTCATCTACATCATAACCATCAATACTTAACCCCCATTCATCATCCATACCTACTAAGATTTGAAGCTTTGAAGGATCAGCCGTTGAAATCTTTCCAGTTCGACCATGCTCATCAATCCCACCGCTGATCACTGCGTTCGTCTCAGGTATAAAAGCTTTGAAACTAAGCTGGCTAAAATCACTCTGCCAAAATAAGTCATACACATCTAATCTATTACTATAAATCGAAGCATTCGGCAGCTGAGGCACTTCATAACTGACTTTACTTCCCCCCACAAAACAATGCTGCCCAGCCTTACTCTCAAATTTACCGCCTGTTGTAGAAAATATGCCATCGCCATTAATTTTTAACTGTGAACCGCCTGCCGTTAGCACAATCTCTTTCGGACTGGTCAATTCAATTTTATCTTCAGTGGAAATAAGCTTAATCACTTTACGGGCTATCGCCTCAATCGCATCATCCTGTGCCTGCAACTCTACTTTGCCCTTAGCCGCATAAGCACTTAGGCCTTTTTGCGCCGCAAATAGGCTTATTTTATCTTGCGCATGATGCACAATATTTTTTTGTGCACTCACATTCACTGAACCTTGTGCACTCTCAGCAATATCCTGCGATGCCTGCATGACAATATCTTCAGGTGTGGTCATTGCAATGCCGTTGGGTGAAGCCAATAACATTAAAGCTTGCCTAAACAGCTTGCCCTGTTCCTGCTGTTTTGGGTCTGAAGAACTTTCTAAATTTTGGCTATAGCTCTCCATAAAGCCTTTCACATGCGCTAAGGCCTTTGTTGGCGTAAAAATTTCTGGCTTGCCAAAGCCACCGCCAATGATCATTTCATCTGGATTGATCTTAATGTCTTCAACAATTTTGCCAATTTCTTTCAACGATTTCAGTGGATCATCTTTGAGCTGTTTTTTAATTTGCGCGACCCGATCCTTCAGCTGATCGGCACCATGTTCTTCAAGCTTTTCAATCACGCCCTTCAAGTTATCAAAAGCTTCCTCAGCATCTTCAAAATAGGCTTTGAACTGCTTCACCGTGCCTTTCACATCTTTAGTAATCGCGCCGATATCTTGAATAAAACCTTTGCAATTTTTTAAAGCATTCAGCGGATCTTCTGCCAAGTCATTTTTAAATAAACCGACTGTTGTGATTAAGGCTTCTGAAGTACTTTTAAGTTCTAAGGACTGAATCAGTTTTGGCAAACGACCTATAACATTCAACGCATCTGTTTGTTGCTTCACGGCAATACTGCTGAGCATTTTCATGCTTTCCTGACCTTGACTCAGCAACGCCTGCGCTTTGGCCGCTTCCAAGTGGTCCGCAATGGCATTTTCCTGCGCATAAGTACTAATCAACATGCCACGACCCGCTCGAACAGCGCCAAAGGCATCCGTGCGCAGCTCAAACCCCTCACCACGGCCATGGCTACTGTCTTGTTCTTTAGGATGGCTGAGATTACCTAAATTCAGCTGTGTCGCCGCATGACTACTTTGTAATTGGGTACTGATCTGCCCCGTCGTGTCATCAAAGCGCAGTTGGTTAAAGCCTGCTCCTGCAACTTCTTGCGAGCGGATACCACTGAGTTTTTTGGTTTCAGGAAGCTGACCTTTGAGGTCAAACATGGTCTGAGATCGCTCAGCCTCATGTATACGTCCTACTACAAAGGGACGATCCACATCTCCCTCAAAAAAGTCGATCACCACAATTTCGCCAATACGAGGATGGAAACGTGCCCCATAACCTTCACCCGCCCATGGAGTCAGTACATCGACCCAAGCCGAGTCACTGTCATTATCATTACTCCCTGCTCCACCATCATGACTATGGTCATCGCTGCGGGTGAACGTAAACCTAACTTTGATACGCCCCCAAGCATCGACATAAATACTTTCACCTTCTGGACCGACCACTTTAGCCCGCTGTGGAAACGCAGGTGGCCGGTGTAATAAAGGATCATATTCAGGCACCACAGAAATTTGCCGACGGACCACATAGAGCTCATTGGCCTGCCGTTCATCCCCTAAAGATAGCCAACGGCTCGCGGCAAGTAACTTTTCTAATTGAACCAAAATATCTTTGGGTAAATTATTTTGGTTATAAAATGCTTTGCCCAATATGAGAAATTCACGATCTGTCGTTTGATGTTGATCGATTTCAGGATGATTTTCTAATTCAAACCAATACCCAACTTGTGCATCCCTTACGCTACTGCTGGCGGTAAAATATTTGGCTTGTAATTCCTGATATTGATTGAGTTGCCGATTCAACTGATCCAATTGCTGTGTATTTGAAGTGGTCGCCTGATCTGCACCTTTAAGGTCAGTTGTCCAAGCCGAACTTACGGTCCAAGCCTGCTCTAAACTTAAGGTTTCATTGTGCTGTTGCTCACTCTGTGCATGGGCGCTTAAGAGCGGATTACTTTGGTCTTGTGCCAAATGTTGAGCTTGCCAACGCTGCGTTTGAATGGTGGTCGATTGTAAAAAGCGTTCTGCCACAAAACTGGTGATCGTGTCTAAACGTTCCGTGGCATGACTCCGATGAAAGCGAATTTTTTTCCGCTCTAAAGCACTATAAGCCTGATTGGTATCAATTAAACGCAGCTGCTGTGCTTGCATCGGTGCAGCCGAAAATGCGACAAATAACTCCGCTTCATCAATTAACCAATTGATCCCTTCACTGCGCCAAAGGCGAGTTAAAAATGCATAATCACTTTCATTCGCCTGCATGGTGAATGGACGCACATCATAAGTACGTGCCAACCCCTCTAAGTTCAGACTTAAACTGGCAGCAAACAACGCACTTTTTTTCTGCCATTCACTAAAAATAATCTCGGTCATCTCCCCAACCGATTTATTCATAAAGACACGGCTGTTACGACGCTTATGCCAGAGTGCTGTGGCATCCTCAATCACCAGCTTATAAACGGTCAATGCACCATCACTTTGACCTTGGCTTGCCCCGGTAATCACCCCAGTCAGGCGACTGAGTTGTCCCAAATCTGTCACTTGATCGACAGCCACTCGGCCGCCTATAAACTGCTTTAAAGCCAAATGTGCATTGGTGGATAGACAAATAATTTCCGCGCGAATGCCTTGATTGATTCGGTGCTGACCCTCAATCCGCTGAATAAAAACTTCGGTGTTTAATGGTTCATTTGAAAAATGAATATGTAGCGCACGTTTCTGTACGCTAAAGCCAAAGTTTTCCACCATGGCGTGAATATTTTTAAGCATTGTTATAAGGAAAATATTTTTTATAAACTTCGCATTTTAGAAAATGATTATTTTTTCGTCCACCTTGTTTTGTAAGTAAATTGTTGAATTCTTCTTTTTGGCTTTTGCATCACTTTAGGATTCAAGAGAATAGGAACGTCAATACTGGATCAATTTTGCTGATCTAACTTTTCGCAGCCGCTGAGATGCTGCTACACTCAAAATGCAACCTATTAAAAATTTTAAGCTCCATGATCACAATTGAATCCAAACTACCTGCACAAGGTGTGACTATTTTTAGCGTCATGAGCGCAATGGCGCAGCGTCTAAATGCACTGAATTTATCTCAAGGTTTTCCTGATTTCCCTGCACCTCCTGCACTGTTAAATGCGCTAAGTGATGCGACGCAACAAGGTTGTAACCAATATGCACCCGGCGATGGACTGATACATTTGCGTGAACAATTGGTCCAACTGTTTGCCCATCGAGACCAATTAAATATTGACCCTCACACCGAAGTGACCATTACCCCGGGTGCAACCATTGGTATTTTTAGTGCCATTCAAGCCGTGGTTCATGCGGATGATGAAGTGATTATTTTTGATCCGAGCTATGATAGTTATGCGCCCAGTGTAAAATTGGTTGGGGCTCATCCCATTCACATTGCCTTAGAGACGCCCCATTTTACTGTGGATTGGAATCGTGTTGCCGCTGCGATTAACGATAAAACCCGGATGATTATTGTCAATACACCGCATAATCCAACAGGTGCTGTTTGGGGGCGTGAGGACTGGCTCAACTTGATTGAACTGATTCGAGATAAAAATATTATTGTGCTGTCGGATGAGGTCTATGAGCATTTAATTTTTGATGGTCGTCAGCATCTATCTGCTTTGTCATTTCCTGAGCTGCGTGAACGCAGTTTTGTCGTGGGTTCATTTGGTAAAACCTTTCACGTCACAGGTTGGAAAACGGGTTATTGCATTGCAGCGCCAGCCTTGATGCAAGTGTTTCGCCAAATCTATCAATTTGCCAATTTCTGCGGTGTTACGCCCGTACAAATGGCACTGGCTAACTTTATGGCAGAACATCCTGAGCACATTGCTGAATTGGCCGATTTTTACCAAGCCAAACGTGACCGTTTCAATGCCGGCTTAAGCCACTCTAGATTTGAGTTGATTCCATCGGCAGGTACCTATTTCCAAAACCTTGATTACAGTGCCATACGCCCAGATTTAAGCGATGTGGAAATGTGTCAGTTGTTGGCAGAGCAACATAAAATCGTGGCGATTCCTGTCTCAGTGTTCTATCAAAAACCGCCGGAAAATTTACGATTATTACGTTTCTGTTTTGCCAAACAAGATGCCACCTTAGATCGAGCTGCAGAGATTCTCTCCGCGGTTTAAAGCCGTATCTGCCCAAACGTTTTTTTAAAACAGACATGTAGAAATAATGAAGCCTTGGTTACTCAAAAACTAAGGCTTTTTTGAATGCCAACATGATAGTGTTATCAGTAACTTAAAATCATAAAAAGCCGCGTCTAGGACCTGAGCATGTCAAAACAACAGTCCCTCGTTACTCAGCAAAATTTATGGAAAACGTTTTTAGTTTTTCTGGTGCCTTTGATCGCCACCAATATTTTGCAGAATTTATCTGGGACCATTAACACCGTTTTTGTCGGTCAGATGCTTGGGGTGCATGCCATTGCAGCCGTTGCGGTATTTTTCCCGATCTTGTTCTGTTTAATGGCTTTTGTGATCGGGCTCTCGGCAGGTGCAACCGTGTTGGTGGGGCAAGCTTGGGGCGCGCAAAACCTTGAAAAAGTTCGTACCGTCGTGGGCTCCACCCTGTTTATGACCTTGATTGGTGGCAGCATCATTGCCTTTTTAGGGGTGATATTTGCCAAGCCCATTTTATTGGCTTTAGGCACAGCCCCAGACGTGATGCATTTATCTTTGCCATATGTGCAATGGATGCTTGCCGGTAGTCCACTACTCTTTATTTATATTATTTACACCTCGATTTTGCGTGGGGTCGGTGACAGTACAACACCGCTGATTGCATCGGGTATGACCATTGGTTCAGGGCTGATTATTACACCCGTGCTGATTGCAGGAAAATTTGGATTTCCAAGTTTAGGTATTATTGCCCCTGCCATTGCCAGTCATATCGGCTTTTTAATTGCCTTGGTGTTTTTATATTTCTACTTAAAAAAGAAAGATCATCCGCTCAAACTCGACTTCGAGTTGATTCGTCATATTCGCCATCAACATGATCTCAGCAAAATTATCTTAAAACTAGGCATTCCTACAGGTATTCAGATGGTCACGACCTCTGTGGCCGGTCTCGTGATTGTCGGTTTAGTTAACCGCCATGGTGCTGATGCCACTGCTGCATATGGCGCGGTCAATCAGGTTTTGAACTATATCCAATTCCCGGCCTTGTCCATCGCGATTGCAGCTTCTATTTTTGCCGCGCAAGCCATCGGTTCGGGTCAATCTGAACTAATTAATCGCGTGAAACGTACGGCCATCGGGATGAATTTCATTATTACTGGCATCTTGGTGGCATTGGGCTATTTATTCTCTAAATATTTAATGGCGCTATTTATTACAGACCCTGAAGTTGTGGTTCTCGGTCAAGAATTGCTGTTCATTGTGCTTTGGTCGATTTTATTTTTTGGTGCCAGTGCGATTTTTGCTTCCATTATGCGGGCCAGTGGAACGGTGACCGTGCCGATGATTATTAATATTATGGCGATTATTTGCATTGAAGTGCCGTGTGCCTACCTATTCAGTGAATGGTGGGGCTTAAAAGGCATTTGGTATGCCTATGCTTTGGCTTTTGTCAGCTTATGTATTTTACAAGGGCTATATTACCAACTGGTATGGAGACGAAAAGCCATCAAAGTATTGCTATAAGGTTCGCTAATAGCGTTCAATGCCAATCCGCAGCTTTGCATCTCAATATGGAAAATCTTGTACGGATCCATGCATAAAGTTTGCCGTTAAACTGCTGTTTATTTTTCAACATTTGGTTTTATATCCTGTTGATTTATCTACACCTAGAACCAATTAAAATTAAAAATTGCATATTTTCAAACAATTACGGTTTGGCATAGATTTTGTTCTTATCCCTTTTATCTTTTAAGAATAATTGGGATGAGAAATTTTTTATGTCTAAACGTCAAATAAAGCTTGGGGCTTTTATTCCAACCACCTCACAGCATGTCGCAGGTTGGCGTCATCCTGAATCTCGCCCACAAGATCATCTCAATATTGATTATGCAATTGAACTGGCAAAAACCGCAGAGCGTGGTCTATTCGATGCCTACTTTCTTGCCGATGGTCTGTCTGTCCGTTGGAGTTCTGCTGTCGAAGGTGAAAAAGGTTTGGGCGATAAAGGCGTCGGCTTTGAACCCGTCACATTGTTTGCAGCCCTTTCGGCAGTGACGCAAAATATTGGCTTTATTGCCACGGCGTCCACGACTTATGAAGACCCTTATATTTTGGCGCGTAAATTTGCTTCTTTAGATCATATTTCTAAAGGTCGTGCTGCATGGAATGTGGTAACGACAGCCTCTGCCGATGCCGCAAAAAACTTTAACATTCAGCAGCACCCTGAACCCAAAGAGCGTTATGAACGTGCCGATGAATTTATTGAGGTGACTCAAAAACTGTGGGACTCATGGGAGGATGATACCTTCCATTACAACAAAGAAACCGGGCAATTTTTTGATGCCCGCAAACAACATCAGCCCAATCATCAAGGTCAATATTATCAGGTACTGGGGGCTCTCAACGTCTCTCGCCCACCGCAAGGCTATCCAGTGATTGTTCAAGCGGGACAGTCTGAAGATGGTCGTGAACTAGCCGGTAAATATGCCGAAGTGATTTTTACAGCACAGCAGAATTTAGCAGATGCGCAAGCCTTTTATCGTGATGTCAAAAACCGCCTAGTGAAGTATGGTCGCCATGCGGATGACCTGAAAATTATGCCGGGCGTTTCGATTTTTGTTGCCAAGACAGAGCAAGAAGCCCAAGAAAAATATGACTTTTTAAATAGTTTAATTCACCCAGAATTGGGTTTAAGTTTATTGTCTGCTTTGGCAGGTGGCATTAATCTGGCCAAATTTGATCTAGATGCCCCTTTCCCGAAAATCGAAGATGCAGACATTAATTTCTCAAGTCGTCAGCAAATGATGATTGATATTGCCCGTAAGCACAATTTTAGTATTTGTCAGCTCTATCAATATATCGCTTCAGCCCGTGGACATTGGACCTTGATTGGTACGCCTGAACAAGTCGTAGATCAACTGCAAGAATGGTTTGAGAATGACGCTGCCGATGGTTTTAATGTCCTACCGCCAACAACACCTGCGGGGTTAAATGATTTTGTCGATCTCATCGTTCCTGAACTGCAACGTCGCGGTCTATTCCGAACGGCTTATGAAGGCAAGACCTTACGAGAAAACTTAGGTTTAAAACGACCTGAAAACCAATATGTTTTAGAAAAAAGACATACCTCCCAAGCCTCATAAACCAACGTTTAATAAAACTGAAAAACAAATGCCCCAACTGGGGCATTTTTATGGACTGATATTAATCCAACTTAAGCGATGATCATACTGACCTATATTTGATAAGCCTAAAAAAGCCCTGAATTCAGGGCTTTTAAAAGTTTAGGTGATGGTCAATTCAGACTTACCATGCAAATTTATAATCGGCAAATCGGTGAGATAAAGGTTCAAGCAACTGATCTTTTACTGGATCACTAAAGTCAGTCAAAATGTCATTTTTAATATTGATCAGACGGACATCTTCGCGTTTACGCGGATGGGCTAAATGAATATCTACAATACGTTTAATTCGTCCCGGATGTGGCTGCATGACCACTACCCGATCACCCAAAAATACCGCTTCTTCGACATCATGGGTGACAATAATCATGGTGATTTTTTCACTTTGCCATATTCGCTGTAATTCATCCTGTAAATTTTGCCGCGTCAATGCATCGAGTGCACCAAAGGGTTCATCAAGCAGTAAAATCTGTGGTCGATTCACCAAACTCCGGGCAATCGCCACACGTTGATTCATCCCACCAGACAACTGCGAAGGATAAGCATCTTTAAATTGGGTTAATTTGACCAACTCTAGATGCTCATCAATCAATACATCTTCTTCTGCACGACTAAACTGACTTTTATGCAAGGCAATCCGTACATTTTCTCTTACCGTCAACCATGGAAACAGGCGATGATCTTGAAACACGATACCACGTTCCAAACTCGTGCCCTGTATAGGCTGACCATCAACCAAAATCTGGCCCTGAAACTGACGCTCTAGACCAACCAATAACCGTAATAATGTGGATTTTCCGCAGCCACTACTTCCCACAATACTGATGAACTCACCCGGCTGAATATTCAGGTTAATGTCCTCAAGTACGGTTAAGTCTTCTTGCTTTTGTGTGGGATAATGTTTCGTTAGCTGCTGAATAGAAACCGAACCAGCTTGTTCTACGCTCATATCATTATTCTCTATTTGTGCTGACAAACTTTGCTGGACTAAACCTTAGAGTTTAGCCAGTGACACTTCCGTCGATTTAATTAACACCACTACCTCTGAACCTACTTTTAAGTCTAAATCCTTCACCGAACGCGTCGTGATCACGGACGTAAAAAAGCCCGCTTTGGTTTCCACATCAATTTCTGAAACCACAGGACCCTCTACGATTTCATTAATCACGCCTTTGAATTGGTTTCGCACATTTACTGAAGTAATCGACATTTTAATTATGCCTTTTGTTATTAAGAGAGCTTTACTATAAAACAGTTCAATCACTTGCTATATCTTGATTTATCCTTTAGTTATCCCGATTTTATTTATCTTAAAATCAGATAAATAATCCACGCATGAATTTATCGGTGAAACTGATATTTAAATATCGAATTATTATTTATCTTTTATTTTTAAATCTTTCATCATGATCTGCATTTTCAACAACTATAAGAAACGATATGTCTATTTTGACCCACCCTGCAGTGCCCTCTGCACTGAAACATAAACGGGCAACAGCAACGGTCTTTGCAGATCCGTTATCGCAAGCGTTGTTGTCTCGAATTGAACAAATTGCACCAAGTGAGGCCAATGCACTCATCATTGGTGATACAGGCACAGGTAAAGAATTGGTTGCACGCCAAATCCACCAATTGAGCCATCGTGCCAAAGGTCCTTTTATCGCGGTCAACTGTGGTGCCTTTACCGAATCATTGGTCGAAAGCGAATTATTTGGACATGAAAAAGGAGCGTTTACAGGGGCAATTAATAGCCGTGTCGGTTGGTTTGAAGCAGCCCATAATGGCACCTTATTTTTAGATGAAATTGGTGATCTGTCCTTACAAATGCAAGTCAAATTACTCCGTGTTTTACAAGAAAGAGAGATCGTTCGAGTCGGCTCCCTCAAATCCATTCCGATTAATGTTCGGATCATTGCCGCAACCAATGTCGATTTGGAGCATGCCGTACAGGACGGGCGTTTCAGGGAAGATTTATTCTACCGCTTACATGTGGCGTTGCTACGTATTCCACGTCTCGCAGAGCGTCGTGGTGACATTTTGCCTTTGGTTAAACACTTCATTCAGGTCTATCAAACCAATCCACATGACACACCATTACGCCTCAGCCAACTGGCTCTCAAAAAACTCAGTTTACATAGCTGGCCGGGCAATATTCGCGAATTAGAAAATACCATTCAACATGCGATTTTAGTCAGTGAAAAAGGCGTAATTGAACCGGAAGATATTAGTTTTTCGAGTATTCAAAGTACATCGTCGTTTTCACGTGCAGAACCGTTTAACTTACAAAATGCCACCTCGGCTGTAGCCAATATCAAGGATATTCAAGATGCTGGACAGTTACTTGAGCAGACCTTTTTACAAATTTTTCAAGCCGCAAATCAACTCAAGCAAGACAATATTAATGAGCTGATTGAAGAAAAATTTATCCGAAGTGCGTATCAACACTGTCAATACAATCAAGTGCATACGGCTCGTTTGCTTGGAGTGACACGCAACGTCATTCGCACTCGCCTAATTAAATATGGCTTATTATAAATAAGTCATATTTTTATTTTCTCCACATTAAAATAATAATCCATACAAAAATGATAAATAAATATTCATCCACATTATTTTTTATTCATTGCATTATTTTAAATATAAAAAATCAGCAATAAAAAAACCTCGGTATATCCCGAGGTTTTTTTATTTTTCTATTTCGTCTAGATTATTCCACGGGGTTACGTTTCCACGCTGTGAAGTATTTCTCTAGACCAATCAAGAAGTAGTTAAAGGATAAGCCTACAAGAGTAATGACTAAAATCCCCACAAACATTTGTGGAATTTCAAAGCTGAACTGCGAATAAATAATCAGATACCCCAGACCTGCTTTGGCACCAAACATTTCTACTGCCACTAAGGCCAAAATCGAAATCGCCCCTGCTAGACGGATACCGACAAAAATCGTGGGTACGGATGCAGGTAGAATCACTTTTCGGAACAATTGATAGGGTTTTAAGCCCATGGTTCGTGCCGATTTAATCAGTAAAGGATCGACTGTTTGTACGCCTGTAATGGTGTTCAATAAAATCGGCCATGTGCATGCATACACCAACAAACTGATTTTTGAGGTTTCACCAATGCCTAAAAATAAGATGAACAACGGCATTAACGCCAGTGCTGTGGTATTACGAAACAGTTCTAACAATGGATTTAAGGTTTCAGCCACGAGCTTGTACCAACCAATGATGAGACCCAAAGGAATGGCGATCGCTAGGGCCAAAATGAAACCAATAATGGAACGCTTTATACTGGCCAAGAAATGGATGCCTAATTGCCCGCTTTGATATAGCTGCCATGTGGTTTCCAACACCACAGATAACGGCGGCAAAAAGGCTGGATTGACCACACCACTACGCGGCAGAATCTCCCACAGCAGGAAAAAAGCCACGATGGCAATGGTGCGTTTAAAGACCGTGTTTAACCATGTGAACTGTAGTCGGGGTTTAATGTCGTTATAGGTTTGCGTATAACTGATGGCTTGTTTAGTCGATGACATAAATAAATCCTCTGAATATTTTAGTTATGTGCAAGCTGTTTATGTTTTTCGAAGGCTTGCGCTTTTATCACTTCTTCACTGAGCAATGACCAAATTTTGTGGCGAATTCGGCCATATTCAGGCAATGAACGGACATCTTCACTAGAACTGCGCAGGCTTTGCGGAATTTCAATCACTTCCTTAATCCGCCCCGGTCTTGATGTCATAATCGCCACACGCTGACTCAGATAAATCGCTTCATCAATACTGTGAGTAATAAAAACGATGGTTTTTTTCGAGCTTTTCCAGATATTGATCAACTCGGCTTGCAAGGTTTCTCGGGTTTGCGCATCCAAGGCAGCAAAGGGCTCATCCATTAATAAAATTTCTGGTTCATAAGCCAAACTTCGGGCAATCGCAACCCGCTGCTTCATCCCGCCGGAAAGCTCATTTGGATAATGCTTTTCAAAGCCACTTAAGCCTACAAGCTGCAAATAGTATTCGGCTTTTTCACGGCGTTCTTTTTTTGCTACGCCTTTGGCTTCTAGACCAAATTCAATATTTTCCAGTGCGGTTAACCATGGATAGAGCGCATATTGCTGGAACACAATGCCACGGTCTAAACCCGGTTGAGTAATCTGCTTGCCACTCAGTAAAATCTGCCCTGCCGAAGGTTTGGTTAAACCCGCAATTAAGTCTAATAATGTAGATTTTCCGCAGCCACTTGGCCCCACGATTGAAACAAATTCACCCGGCTGAATATCCAAAGTGACATTTTCTACGGCAACAAATTCAGGCTTATAGTTTTTACTGCCGACATGGTTTTGTGCAGGAAATACCTTACGCACGTGATCTAAATGTAATGCACTGGTCATTGTTATATTCCTTTTGATTTTTGGTCGTTCGCATAGGGATTAAATTCATTGCTATAGATGCGACTGACCTCAATTTGATTTGGTTTTAATTTGTGTTCTTTTTCTAAGGCACTCACCCATGGGGCAAAATCCTGATCTTTTTGCACACCACCCACTTCGTGGACACCTGTGCCTGTGTAATATGGAATCAGTGCTGTATTTTCATTGCGTTGACGTTTTTCAATAATGCTTTCCATACGGGCAATGATTTGCTCTTTCGGCGTGTTGTGTAGCCATTCCTGAGCTTTGGCCACGCCACTGACAAAAGTACGAGCCAACTCAGGATGCGCTTGAATAAACTCTCCACGCATCGAAAAACTGCCTGCGGTAAAGGGCCCGTATAAATCAATATCTTTAAAGATGCTACGTACACCACCATGTTTTAAGGCCCGTTTTTCCAAAATGCCTGAGAACACCGCAATATCAATTTGACCATTCCGTAGAGCTTGTTCTGAGCTCACTGGTGGCAACATAATCAGCTCAACTTGTCGGATTTCATCGTCAGTTAAGCCATGACGAGCCAAATAGTCTTTCACCACAAAGTCATAATGTGCCCCGTAGGCATTCACTGCGACTTTCTTGCCAATAAAGTCTCGTGGGCCACGTATAGGACTATTTTCTAGCACATAGAAACCCACGTTTTGTTCAGCATCACTGCCATAAGATGCGACGACTGGGACCACATCTAGACCCGCGGCAATAACTTTCACCACAGCGCCATTAAAGGCTCCAGCGAAATCAACATCTCCTGCCACCAAGGTGAGTAAATCTTGTGGCCCACCTTGTACTGTGCCGACATAACTGAGTTTAATGTCGCCTAAATAGCCCAAGTCTTGTGCCAACTCAGGCAAAGACACCAGTCCCGGATAGCTTTGATATCGGAGTTCTTTTAAAGCCATTTGCTGAGGTTCATCCACTTGCTGCGTGCTGCAACCCACCAAGGCTGTGCCACCGACCAAGGCAGCTAAAAATAGGCTACGCCAGAGTTGAGGAATGTTATGGATTGTCATTTTTTTCATTGTTATGTTCTCCTATCCAACCTGCTGCCAAGCTAAAACTTTACGTTCAACCCAAGTCAGTACCGTATTGAGCAACACGCCCACAGCACCAATCAGCAACATGCCAAAAATAATCAGTTCGACATCAAAAGCCTGACGCCCTTGAATCACGATATTGCCCAGACCATTGCCATAGTTCGCCAATAAAAATTCAGAGCCAATAGTGGCAAGCCATGCGAAAATCAGCCCAAGTTGTAAACCGACAAAAATCTGAGCCGAAGCGCCGGGCAAAATCAATTTACGAAACGCGTAGGCCTTGGGAAATTGATAGACTTCGGCCACTTCACGATATTTATGCGAAATACTGCTCACACCTTCAAAGGTGTGTAGCGCCACGGGATAAAACACCGATAAGGTAATAAACAGCACTTTGGCGCCGTGTCCCTCACCTAAAAAGGTCGAAATTAGTGGCAACCATGCAAACAGCGAAATTTGACGCAATACATGAAAGCTCGGTGCAAATAACCAATTCGAAAGGCGTGAACTCGCGATCAAGATCCCAAACAACACACCTGCTATCGCACCTATGCCATAGCCAATAAAATTACGTGCCAAACTTTCGGCAAAGCCTGTCAAAAAGCTCGGTTGTTGAAGCACGATCACAGCTTTTTGCAGCACGAGCCATGGACTAGGAATCAACTTTGGATCGACCCAGTTTTGCTGTGAAGCCACAGCCCACAGTGCGATAAATGCCACAGGTAGAACGAGTGCTTTTGCTGTTTTAACTAAGACTTGGCGCGCTGCCGCGTTTAATGAAAGGATGCTCATGGGTTGCCTCCTACTCGGGTTGCGTGAAAGCGTGCCGTTTTTTCTAACCAAGCCAGCAAGGTATCTAAGACATAGCCCGTAATACCAATCATGATGATCGCCATGAAGATCAAGTCCATCTGCATTAGCTGACGTCCCCACACCATGAGATAACCAATTCCTTCACTACTCGCTAATAATTCGACAAAAACCAATGCCAACCACGCCTGGATAATGCCTTGACGTAAACCACTGATCACACTGGGTAGTGCAGCTGGGAAAATCACTTCTTTGAGTTTCTGCCAATTGCTGTATTGGTAAACCTCTGCCACTTCCATCAAACTATTCGGCACATGAGTAATGCCCTTATAGGTTGCAATCAACAGCGGTGGTAACACAGCCAATGAAATAGCGGCAATCTTCAAAGCCTCATCGATGCCTAAGAAAATCATCAATAATGGAATCCAGCCAACTATGGGAAATTGCGCAACAAGATTCACCGTCGGAAAAATAAAGTCCCGACTACGCTTTGCTAATCCCAACACAGTACCAAGCAAAATCCCGACACTGGCACCAAGCAAGACACTCCATAAAATACGTTTGGCACTGATGGCAAAATGAAAACTCAATTCACCGCTTTGCCATAATTCGACTGTGCTTTGCCACACCAGACTCGGTGCAGGTAAAATCTGCTCAGGCAACCACTGTTTAAGTGTTGCCACATACCATAGACCGAACAACAAAACTGGCATCAGGAGTCCACACGCCACTTGCAAAGTTAGTTTTAAATAGGTCTTAAAAAAATCCAACGCACTTCGGTCACTTTGCAAGGGAACCGAATGTGCAGATACATCCGTAAGGCTCATAATTCTTGTCCTTTTACGCTCTGTTCTGAGACATCAGGTTTTAAAAATTGAATAAATTCCTGATCTTTGCTGATCAAAATAATCAGACCAATAAACACCAGCCCGATCGGTAAAAATAAATTTTGTAGTCCAACCTGTGCGCCAAATACGGCGCCTATCAAGCCACCCAACAGCCCACCCGAAGGTCCGACGAGGGCTAAAATTGGAGAAATCTTAGCCATCGCAGTTTGCTCACCGACTCGGGCGAAAGACATAAAATTGGCGATATGCAACATACCGAGTCCAAGTCCAAACATGACCGAAGCAGGCCACATCAACAGCGTGATTTTGCTTAAGGCTAAAATCAGTAATGCCGTTGCCATCAGGCTTAAGCCAATTAAATAAAACTTTTGATAACCCATCAGCTCAGCCAAACCACCCATGCTAAATAGCGAACCCACAAAGACAATGCCTTGTACGGTCAGCAGCATCACTGCCATCGGCTCTGAAAGTGCAAAACTTTGGATAGCGATCACGACAATGAAAAAGCCAAAGTAGTTATTTGCCACGCTGCTCAAAAATTCCAATATGCAAACAATCCGCAGTGAGGCATGGGTTTTGATGAGTGCCAAAGGCGCCACAATATCCCGCCATTGAAAATGCGGGCGATTCGTCACTTGCTGAGTGCTACGTTGAAAGCACCACGGAGCCAACAGCAAGGTGCCTAAAAAAAGCAAAGACACCACATAAAAACTTCCTCCATAGCCGAAATGCTCGATCAACAACACACTCAGCGCAGGTGCAATCAGGAAATAGCCCATCATGTGCGAACCACGAAACCACCCCGCACGGGCTGGACCTAAACGCTTTAAATTGCTTAGAAAAACGGTATTGATCGAAACAAAACGCATAGGTAAGACAAAACTCACCAAGGCAGTCACCGCAAAGAGATACCATGCACCTGCTTTGAGTGGCGTTAAGCTATAGACCACAGCACCCAACACACTGCCGATGCAGAATATTTTCAAAGATCCAAAGCGCTGTACCAACGCGCCAATCGGCAATGCCATGATCAAAATGCCAAAATTTTGCGCTGCAGAAATTAACCCCAATTGCAATTCGGTGGCTTCTAAATGCACGGCATACAAGGAAATTAAAACTCGTGCGACACCTACACCCAGTCCAGCCAAAATCGTGAGCAGCACAAAACTGCTCATAAATTTGGTGGTTAATGGACTGGCAATTACATTGCTTTCAATCGGACGACTCATGGCTGCGACTTACTTCGGTTGACCTTGAGCATTAAATTGGCGCCAGTAACCCTCTAACTTCAGCTCTTTCAAGGCATTATTTAGATACTTAGGCTCATACCATGTTTTGGTATCGACATCACGACGTATTAAGCGAGCGTCTTTGGCAATTTTTAAAGCACTATCAATTTGTGAACGGTGGAATTCATCGAGTAGCGGTGTAGTACGGTCCTTTAAATTCCAGCCATCCCACGTTTTTTGATAATCCACCAACGGAATGCCACTTTGTGCCCAAAGTTTATATTGCGCACTACGATTAGCTTCTTGAGAACTCCACTGCGCTTGTTTAATCAGTGTCGTCACGACACGTTGCACTACCTCTGGATATTGTTTTTCAAAACTTTCTGTCACCCAAAAGTGCGCAATCGGCGCAACTTTGGGATCTTTAATTTCTAGTAATGTTTTCGCCACACCACGCGCTTGCAAACTAAACGGTGAAGTAATCGTGGCATCAATATCACCTGTCGCTAACGCGGTACGCGCCGAATAGGCATCTTGCGAAATCACTCGTAAATCGCGCTCAGTTAAATTGTATTTTGCTAATACACGGTTAAAGACGATCTGACCATTGGTGCCTTTAAAGACGGAGAATTTTTTGCCTTTGAGATCTGCAAAGGATTTGGCATTAGAGCCGGCAGGCACCACCACATAAGTTGGGCCAAAACGCCCTGTTGAAAACAACACTTTGGTTTTTAATCCCGTCGAACGTCCAACCAATGAGGGCAAATCGCCATGCAATGCAAAGTCAACTTTGCCATTGGCTAAAGCTTCATTGGTTGCAGGGCCTGCTCCTGGGAAGAACAGCCAATTCACCTTAATGCCATCTTTTTTAAATTCTTGTTCGAGCACACCTCGTAAATGTGCTGTAGCTACAAAACTACCGCCCACTTTGGGTTTACCCCCCTCACCCGCGCCTGATACAGAAATACGAATTTCTTTGGGATTGGTAGCATGCAATTGAACGCTTAAACCAAGTGCTGAAAGTGCCAAGAATGTGGCTGCGATTTTTTTAGAGATAATTTTCATTTTAAATGTTCCTTAATGGTTTAAATATTTGAATTAAAAGGTGTACTGAACCTGAGCTTGCAGCTCATTGGTGTCTTTTTGATTTGCCGTTTCGACATCAAACAGATAGTGATTCAGCTGTAATTGGAATTTTGTGGTTTGCGCAAAAAATAGGTTTAAACCCAAAGAGTGAATGTCATATTCACCAATACGACCGCTCGCGGTATCGAGATAGCTTGCGTTGTTTTTATTCGGGTTATAGCGGTCAAAACGGTAATAACCTTGGACTGACTTCGGCCAGAAATCATCAAATTTGGCGTTGGATTTAATACTGTTGTAGAACTGATCACCCAAGGTGTAGAAAGCGGTAAAAGTATGCCCTTCCGCTTTGGCTTCTTTGATGTCTTGGGCTACGGTATCAACATAATCGGTCTTGCCTTGCAGATATTCATAGGTCACGCCAAATGGGGCATGGTTATAATAAATATCGAAACCCAAACGATCACGTTTTGCAGCATCATCAGTGATTCCGCCGGCTGAAATTTTCGATTCACCTTTGATATAAGAGGCCCCAAACTTCAACTCACGGAAAATGCTGGCGTAGTCCACTGGCAAGGTAAAAGCCACACGACCGATATAATCTTTGCCGTTGTTGTCATCTGCCTTATTACTGGCGTTCCCATTGGTCACCCCTAAGGCATACTCAAACAGCGGCGCACGGTAGTTCGATGCAAAGTCGACAAAAGGTTGGGCATCCCCACGGACGATAAATCCATTTTGACGATTAAACAGTCCTAAAAAGGTCGAAGCTGCAGCGGTACTAATGGTCGGACGCAAATCTTCAGGAGACTGCACATCTAGACCAAAGGGCAATAACTGCTGACCGAGTGTAAAGTTGAGTTTGGCAGTTTCAGGGCCCGCATTGGTGGCAAAAGCGTTATAGCGAACAAAGGCATCTAGTAAGTTAAAGTTACTGTTATTGGTGCCATCATTGCGTTTGCCATAACCAAAGGACAATTGATAGTCGAGGTTTTTGCCTTCGTTATAATCACGGAATAAATTCCCGCGTACACCGATCAGCGCAGTCCCAATATCAAATGTCGATTTGGTTGCACCTAAGACACCCATTTCATCGAGCGCACTGGCACGTAGTTGAACCGTGCCATACAGGGTTGTGTCACGGGTCGATTTGGTGGTTTGACGTTCATATTGACGTGACTGATCGTACTTATAGTTTTCAATATCTGCACGTAAGCCGTCGATATCTTCGGATGTTGCTGTGGTCACTTCTGCAACCTGCGTTTCACCTTCAACATCAGCGGCGTTGCTCGTATCTTCTGTCGTCACAGTGGCCGTTTCGACGACTTGGCTTTTCGTCGTACCAGATTCCACTGCATTTAAGCGTTTTTGCAAACTCTCAATTTGTTGTTTTAAGCTGCTCAGTTCTTGCTGAAGTGCTTCATCCGAAGCAAAACTCAGCTGACTGGTTGCGGATAAAATCAGTCCGACCGCAACGGTTAATGTGGTTTTTTTCATGATTTGGTTTCACTAACATTTTTCCCAAAGCGCAAAATCCCCCAACCCCATGCAAGGTGCATGAAGTGAATGTACTGCGTGGGTTTTTTTAAAATTAATCTGAGTGGTCGTAGGTTTTATTCAACTTATGCACGACCGAAACTCGAAGACAGCTTTTAGAATTTAAGCGCGCATCATCGCGAGTGTCATAGCACAACAACATGCCTGTTGCAGGACACGAAAAGCAGAAAGATATCGATGCGTAAAAGTACTCATAAATGTTCCATACAGTGGTGAGTTTTGTTCACTCTAATATGGCAACAACTGTGCCAACATTTTAAGTTATTATTTTTTAAAGTTTTATTATTTAAACCCGATAAATCCTGTTGGTTTTAACACCTAAAAACTGTTGGTTATTCAACAGTTGCTTATTTCAAATCATCAGATATCTCCATTTTTATATCTCATTTTATGAAATAATAAATACGCCTTGGGCTTTCCTTCGGGCATAAAAAAACCCACTGACGTGGGCTCTTTTCAATTGATTTTAATTACCGCTTATTGACCAAATTTAGTCGCCATGGCAGTTAATTTTTGATAACCCGTCGGTAGCAAACGTTGAATTAAATCAATCACTTTTGCATCATTACCAATCAATAAACGGCGCTTATCTTTTTGTACTGCTTCAATGATTTGACGAGCCGCTTCTTCAGGTGGACAACGCAAGAATTTATTAAACGACTGTGCCGATTTTTGTGGGTTCATGCCTAAACTTTTCAAGCTGTCATTCATTTTTGCGGCATTGGCAATATTGGTACGAATCCCGCCCGGATGTACACATAGCGCACTCACGCCACAGTTTTCAATATCCAATTCTTGGCGTAAAGATTCGGTAAAGCCACGTACTGCAAATTTAGTGGCATTATATGCCGACTGTGTTGGCTGTGCTGTTAAGCCAAACAAGCTGGAAATATTGATGATATGACCTTCACCACTTTGCTTGATATACGGTAAAAACTCCTTAGTGCCATAAACCACACCCCAGAAGTTAATATTAACAATCCACTCCAGCTCTTCGTAGCTTGCGCCTTCAACGGTCGTGCCCAATGCCACACCCGCATTGTTAAAAATCATATTCACCGAACCATGATCTTTAACGGTTTGCGCTGCCCATGCTTTCATTCCTGCAAGGTCTGACACATCGAGTTTTTGCGTGGTTACACGTACATTGCTGGCTTTCACTAAGTCTACGGTTGCCGCTAGACCCTGTTCATTCACATCGCTTAAAGACAGATGACAGCCTTGTTTCGCCAAAAGCACTGCCAATTGCTGACCAATACCTGAACCTGCACCTGTAATGGCAGCCACTTTATTTTTGAAGTTTTTCATTGTGATTCCTTATTCCTTTATGCTGCCGCTTGGCTTTATCACAGCGTGATCTCATTTGCCAATGTGTGCAGTTCGTCGACTTAATATAGTTTTGACAATACATATTGTCAATGTCATCTTAGGACGTGCTAAGCTGTTGAAATCGCCAATGCTTAAACATAGGTTTAAACTGAAATTATTGCTAAAATAAGACAAAATTCTGCTTTAGTTCAGCGTATATTTTCATGACAGATGCAACAAATCACACAGAACAACAACAGGCAAAAAATGTGAAGGAACGTCAATTTAAAGGGCTTTCTCTCAGTGAACGTAAGCAAGCGCGACGTGAAAAACTGATTGAAGCCGGTATAGAAGCTTATGGAACACATGGCTTTTTTTCAGTGACTGTGAAAGATATTTGTTTGGAAGCCAAGCTGACCGAACGCTATTTTTATGAATCATTTAAGAAAAGTGAGCAACTGTTCCAAACCATTTTTTTAAAATTAATCGATGAACTGCAACAAAACGTGATGCAAGCCATCATGCAAGCATCCACCGATTCTAAAAAAATGATTGAAGCGGGTTTAACCGCCTTACTGTTAACCTTAAAAAATAATCCACGTATGGCGCGCATCATTTACATCGATGCCATGTTGGTACAAGAGCTACATAACCAAGCCACGATTAATGAAACCATGATGCGCTTTGACCGTATGATTCATGCCTTTGTCATGCTCATGATGCCGAATATTGATCGTTCAGAACGCGAAATTTCAATGGTCGCAACAGGTCTCAATGGTTATGTCACCCAAATCGCGATTCGCTGGGTCATGAGTGGTTATAAACAACCGATTGACGAAGTTTTATCGTCATGTAGCGTGGTCTTTTTGGCCTTGTTGGATGCTTTTTCTGAAAAACCCAGGAAATAAATTCTGAGCTCAACACTGATCTTTACAATTTTTTGAATGATTTTTTTGTGACAACAACATGATGCAAAGCCCATGTTGTTGAATATTTCAGGATTTAAATTGTCACAATTTCTTTCTAAACCCCAATGAAAGATCATTTTTGCAATGATACTGTCATAATTAATCTTTGTAATAAGCCTGTCATAAATATAAAACGGTCTACCGTTTACATAAAATAGGGTATTGCGCTGTGAAAGATGACTATATTTTAATCGTCGACGACGAACTCCCGATTCGGGAAATGATCCATACTTCACTGGATATGGCTGGTTTTCAATGTCAGCAAGCTGAAGATGCCAAACAAGCGCACCAAATGATTGTGGATCAGCGTCCTGCACTGGTTTTATTGGATTGGATGATGCCTGGTGGCGTGAGTGGTGTAGACCTATGTCGTCGTTTAAAACGCGATGAAAATTTGTCAGAGATTCCAGTCATCATGCTCACTGCGCGCGGTGAAGAAGACCATAAAGTTCAAGGTCTAGACGCGGGCGCAGATGACTACATGACCAAACCCTTTTCCACCCGTGAGTTGGTGTCACGCATTAAAGCGGTGCTACGTCGCTCAAATGCATTGGGTGGTGAAAAAACCATTGATGCCAATGGCTTAATCCTCGATCCAGTCAGCCAACGTGTCAGCTTTGGCAACACCATTTTAGATATGGGACCAACTGAATATCGTCTATTGGCCTTTTTCATGACTCATCCTGAACGTGCCTATACCCGTGCTCAATTATTAGATCAGGTTTGGGGTGGAAACGTGTATATTGAGGACCGTACCATTGACGTTCATATTCGTCGTTTGCGTAAAGTTCTTGAACCTTTCCAAGCCGATCGTTATGTGCAAACTGTTCGTGGCACAGGTTACCGTTTCTCTACCCGTGCAGACGCTGTGATGGGTTAGTCATTTTAGGTCTTTAATTTTCTATGTACGAACCGTATCCCGTCCCTGAACTTGCCAGTGAACATAAAAAATTCCGTTACAGCAGTTTATGGACTTTTGCCAAGCAGGATTTAAGACTGCTGGCATTTTTCCTGCTCATTGCTGCACTCATCGGCTTTGGTATCGGGTACTTATGGATCTGCATCTTAATTGCCTTTGCAGTGTTCTTTGCATTGCAAATGCGTTCACTGTACTTGGTCAACGAATGGATTTCAAACCGTCCCTATGATGTCCCGCCGAATTTAGACGGCATTTGGGGGGCTTTGCTCTTTAATGTATACCGTGCGCAGCGCCAAGAACGCATCGTACAAGCTGAAATGGTCGGCCTAATTGACCGCGCTCAATCTTCCTTGGTGGCACTTGCTGAAGCGGTGGTATTGATTGATGAATTACACCAAATCGAATGGTGGAACCCTGCCGCAGAAAAGCTTTTGGGGATTCAACAGCTCGATCAAGGGCGCAATATTTTAAGTATTTTAAGACAGCCCAGTTTTATCGAATACTTTACCAATATCGATTTAGCACCCGATGGTTTGAAAATGAAATCATCGGTACTTGAAGACCATTATGTGCAAGTGAAATTGACCCGTTTTGGTCGCGAAAGTCGATTACTGGTGGCCTATGACGTCACACGTATGCATAACCTTGAGCAGATGCGTAAAGACTTTGTCGATAATATTTCACATGAGCTACGCACACCGCTCACGGTTTTAAGTGGTTATATCGAAACCTTTACCGATCAGGAAGATTTAAATCCACGCTGGAAACGCGCATTCGATCAAATGCAGTCTCAAACCCGCCGTATGAATGCTTTGGTTAATGACTTGTTATTATTATCTCGTCTGGAAAATGATAAAAAAGTTGCTAAAAATCAAATCATTGAAATGCCCAGCCTAATGAACCAACTATATGACGATGCACATGCTTACAATGTGGATTATGGACATACACTGAATCTCGAGATTGATAGTCACTGTGACCTGATCGGATCAGATATGGAATTGGCGAGTGCCTTTAGCAACCTCATCACCAATGCGATTAAATACACCCCCAAAGGCGGTACTGTGACCATTGGATGGCATGATGATGGTACGCATGGTTATTTTACTGTTGAAGATACCGGTATCGGGATTGACCCGAAACACTTACCCCGTTTGACGGAACGTTTTTATCGTGTGGACAGCGCCCGTAGCCGCCAAACGGGGGGCACAGGTTTAGGTCTTGCCATTGTAAAACACGTTTTAATGCAACATCAGGCACACCTTGAAATTGAGTCCAAAGAAAATCGTGGCTCACTGTTTAAGGTGGTCTTCCCTAAAGAACGCTTGTATCACGTGAGCTAAGCAGAATCATCCCGCCGGTCTTGCTGTGCTTCCAACTGTTGTTCTTGTTGTTTGGCACGGCGATATGCAGGACGCTGTTGCATCCGTTGTAAGAAAGCCTGAATTTGTGGATATCGCCCTTGCGTTCGGGTCATGACGGCTTCTAATGGAAACGTCATCTGAATATCCGCAAAGCTAAACGGTCCCGCAAAATATTCATTTTCCGCTAAATGGTTTTCTAAAAACTCGATATTTTCTTTTAAGCGAGGTCGTACAAAACCTTTTTTGACCCCATCACAAATGCGATTAGCTACGGGTTTGATGACCCAAGGTACATGTCGTGGCACATTGCTCATGACCAACTGCATCACCAACAACGGCATTAGAGAACCTTCGGCATAATGCATCCAAAAGCGATATTGTTGTTTTGAATGTTCCGCCTTGGCTGCAAAAAAATCATGCCGATCATACTTCTCTTGTAAATACTCCAAGATCGCTGCAGATTCTACCAAGACCAGTCCATCATCCTGCAATATGGGCGACTTCCCTAAAGGATGGATGGCTTTAAGCTCAGGGGGAGCAGACAAATTTGGCTGGCGCAGATAAAACTGAACCTGATAATCCAGTCCTAATTCCTGCATTGCCCATAAAATACGAAATGAACGAGATTTTTCTAGATGATGTAGCACCCGCATGGGTTCATCTCCTATTAAGGTGTTTACTGTTGCCGTTGCGACGATACCCATAATGACTCCCTCATGGTTATGCCGCACCATTTTCACCACAGGTACGGCTGTTCATTTTTATTTTTAAGTTAACGTGATGGACGCATTTTATCAGGGAAAGCCGGTGCTTCTAGTCGTGGACCATCATAGTCTGGAATAGAGCCAAAGCGTTCGTCCTGATTAATCCACTGCTCACGGGCAATATTCAATTCTTCTTGTGTGCGCCCCACAAAATTCCACCACAGCAGAATCGGTGATTCAAAAGGTTCACCTCCTAATAATAAAACACGGCCACCTGCATGTAGGTCAATTTTGACTTGGGTTAAGCCCGGCTCAAGTACCACCATATTGTCTTCATTTAGCTCGTGACCATTGATACTGGCAGTCCCTTCGAGGGCCATAAAGCCATATTCAAATTTTGGATTGAGCGGCAAGACGGTACTTTGACTTTCCGAACTACGCAGATCGACACCCAATAATTCACTATGTACTTTTACCGGCGATTTAGTCTGTAAAAATTCACCGACCAAGACCGTCAATTCAATCCCGTCTTGTGTCACCACAGGCAATTCTGGGTAATGGTCAAACTGGGGCGCCATATTGATTTTGTCATCTGGCAATGCAATCCAAAGCTGCGCAGCATGCATTTGTGTTTCAGACTCTGGAGCAACCTCAGTATGCGAAATACCATAACCCGCTGTCATGAGATTGACTTGTTTGGGCTGAATTAACTGATGTGTGCCCAAACTGTCGGTATGCATCATGGTGCCATCAATCATCCATGTAAATGTTTGCAAACCAATATGTGGATGCGGCCCAACATCTAAGCCATCACCTTGAGGAAAATGCACTGGACCGGCATGGTCAAGGAAACACCATGCACCAATCATCCGTTTATGCCGACTCGGTAAAGCACGTTTTATCACTGTGCCTTGACCAATTTCAGCACGGCGCAGTGGAAATTCTTGAATGAACTGATTGACGTATTTTTCACAATCGTCGGAATGAGATATTTCTGTGTAATTGGTATTGGTCATATTCTTACCCTAAATTTGGCTAAGCCGATGCAAGGACTATCGGCTAGACCTATGCATTTTTTTCCATTATATCTGCATTAACTCAATCTTCTTCAGCTGTCATTAATACGCTGAATCACAGAGATAGGACAATCGTTTTTTTGTTGCCTAATATGACATATAGCATAACAGTTATCGATGCTTCTTTAGACAAACCCAATGCAAAATTACTTGTTAAAATCACGTGAAATGTAAATCTAAGTAACACAAATTAACACTCACTTTTAACCAAACAATACCAAATAATTCACAAATCATTGAAATAACGTGTTTAATTTTAAATAAGAATAATATAGATTATTTTAGTTACATAAATTTACATACAAACCATGCTCACCTGTCGGTAATCTTGCATGATCAATGAGTATAAGAAAGAATCACGTGCACTGATCCAAAAAGCCTTGAAAGGAACCTTTGTTCGCGTTCCTGCTCAATTTCGTCAAGAATTTTTCCACTACCATCGTCGTCAACTTTTTAAATTCTTTTTGCAAGTCAACATCGTGGCTCAATTGGCCTATCTCTCTTATGCCATCGCGGATTGGTTTATGTTGCCCGATGTGGGTTTGCTCGCGATAGGCTTAAAAACGGCCTATACCTTACTGATGATGGGCATCACATGGGGCATTTATACATATAGTAAGAGCATTTTACTCTTCGACTTGATGCTTCCCCTATCGATCGTTGGTGCTTCTGCGCTGTGGTTTAGTCTACTCAATTTATCCAATAGTCCCGATGTGCCGATCTATTTATATGCATCTTTGGTTTTTATTGTACTAGCCAATTTATGTGTACAAATCCGCTTTAAAGCTGCTGTGCTCATTTCTCTGTGTATCAGTCTAATCTTGCTGATTGGGGTGTATTTCGCCGTTTCTGGCGATATCCATCAACTGCAACTGTTTATCTTGATCTATTCTCCCGTGTTGTTATTTAGTTTGTATATCAGTTGGAATTCAACACAAAAATCCAGAATTGTTTTTTTACACAGTAAACTCGATCAGTTGAACCGTGAAGCGCTCAATATTATGGCGCATACCGATGTGCTGACTGGCTTAAACAATCGGCGTCAATTTATTCAACTTGCCAATTATCATATTCATCATCAGTCCAAACCGTTGCAGGCACTTTCATTACTGATTTTTGATGTCGACAAATTTAAAAATATTAATGATCAGTTTGGACACTATATTGGTGACCATGTTTTACAACAAATTGCAGAAACGTGCCGACATACCTTACGTAGCCAAGACATCATTACCCGCTTCGGCGGTGAAGAATTTATTATTCTTTTACCGCAGACACACCTGCGTCAGGCTCAAGATATTGCCGAACGCCTACGACGGGCAATAGCCGATGATTATTTAGAACTTGATACACTACAAAAACTTAAATTTACCGTTTCAATTGGTGTTGCCGAATTTGGTCAAAAGAACCGAGATTTACAAAGTGTCATTCGCATGGCCGACCAGGCACTTTATCAAGCAAAATCTGCAGGACGCAATCAAATTTCAACTTATAAAACAGCAAGTTAATAATATATTTTGTAACATTCATCAGACGATTTTTTATCATTCATTCGAAAAATCCCTAGTTTCAGGTAGATATTTTTGTGTGTTTTTTGTTCATAATTTGTCCTAAGCCATTTATGGAGAAGGGACATGTCTGTTGATGTACGAATGAGTTCTCGGACTAATTCGTCTGCTCAGGAAGTTCGTAAAAATCATACTCATACTTTGAAACTTTCTGAGTGTGATCTTGCCAATCGTGCCGAGATTGAACAAGCCATTGCAGATCCTTTTGCACGTATTCCTACGCAGTTTAGAAACTATTTTCTACAACATCAGTATGCCCATCAGTTACCTTATTTACGTCAAGTGAACTATATGGCGCAGATTACGTTTCTTCTTTATTTTTTTGCTGACATTTTTATTATCCCTGACATGTTCTTTTGGTCAGGTCTTTCTCGAGTGGCCATGATTATTGCTGCCCTATTGGTCAGCTTCTATCTGTTTAAATACAAAAAAGATATTCGTGTGCTCGACATGATCTTACCGATTGGGACAGTCTGTAGCACCGCGATTTGGATTGGCTTATTACTGGCTTCAAATAGCCCAATGGTCTCGTCCTATATCTATGGTGCAGCGATCTTTATCTTGATTGCCAATGTCTGCGTACAAACACAATTTAAGCCCGCCTTGTATTGTTCGGGCCTCATTTCGCTATTGGTATATTTTGCGGTGAGTCAGCTTTTATCATGGCAAGAAGCACTGATTTTTGTGGTGGTGTCTATTCCTGTTTGGATGATCAGCCTGCATATGAGTTGGAACAATACACTCAATGCACGTCGTCATTTTTTACGTACCCTACTTGACGACTGGAATATGCATACGCTGAAAAATCTAGCGCATACAGATGAGCTCACCCAGTTATATAACCGTCGTCAGTTTGTTCAGTTGGCTGAGCATCGCATCCATGAATGGCCAACGCCTGCAAGTACTTGCTTATTGATGTTTGATGTCGATCATTTTAAACATATTAATGATAATTACGGGCATGATGTTGGTGATCAGGTACTGCAATGTATCGCTGAAACCACCCGCAAAGAAATGCGCCAAAAAGATGTCTTGGCTCGTTTTGGTGGTGAAGAATTTATTGTGCTGCTGTCTGAAACGCAAATACAGGATGCAATGTTAATCGCAGAACGTATTCGTTTAACGCTTCAAAATCAATCTTTGCTGAATGTCGCAAATCACCCGATCCAATTTACCGTTTCCATTGGTGTTTCACAGCTTAAATCACATAAACAAAATTTAACTGAACTGATTAAGCAAGCTGATATTGCGCTGTATCAGGCAAAAGAAAATGGCCGTAACCGTGTAGAGCGCTATGATTCAAGCATGAAACCCGAACGTAAATCGACAAAGTCTTGGCAAAGCTTTACCCATAAAGCAAAGCCCAAAGCTGAACCGAATAATGAAAGCGATAGTAGTTGGTCAATTGTTTATAAATAGAATGTTGAGATATAAAAAAAGGACGCTGAAGCGTCCTTTAAGTTTATTTAAAAACTATCTTCATCAAAACGGTCTTGATCTATTTTATAAATATGGAAACTTCTTTCAATTTGAATACCCAAGCCAAATTCAATCATGAGAGATGTAAGCTTGTCACCATCAATTAAAACAATGCCTGATTTCTTTGCTGACTCAATTGCTTCTTTACTAAAACAAGAAGTAGTAATAAATACGCCCTTTTTCGCCACTTGATCAGCCAAAGCTCCCTTAAACTGTTGAATGTCAGGGCGCCCCACCGTATTTTCCCAACGTTTAGCTTGAATATATATTTTATCTAAACCTAAACGATCTTCACTGATAATACCGTCAATGCCACCATCACTGGTTTTACCTATTGCTTGGGCTGCGTCTTGATGTGAACCGCCATAACCCATTATTACCAACAAATCGACAACTAATTGCTCAAAGAATTTGGGTGAATTACTTTTAATTTTATTTAATAGCTCATCTTTAATTGTTTGATTAAGCTCCTTTGATGATTGTTCGATTATTTCTGCAGGCGTCAAATGTTCTGTTTGAATAGATGTAGCATGCTCTTCTATTAGAACTAGATTTTGAATATTTTTATTATGGTTAGAACCAATTTTATAATCAGAAAACCCTTCAAACTGCATCAAATACTGATTAGTTATATTGGATAAGCTGGACAAATCAATAGACCAACCTAAAGTACTTAATTCGCAAAGACCACGTGATGGTTGTTGTATCAAACCTGCTTTAACCAAATATGTTTTCGCCCAGCCAACACGATCATAAAATACTGTTTTTGTACCACTAGATAGCCTTAAATTTAAATCAGCTTCAGATAACCCAGATCTTTCAGCTAAAATTTTTGTGGCAGAACTTAATTTTATTGCCTCTTTTTGTTCTGCTAAAAGTTTCATTAATGGAAGCATCAACTGATCGTATGTAGGCAATGACATTTAACTTGCTCTTTTTAAAATAGTATTTTTCATAATTATAAACAAAAAAAAGGACGCTGAAGCGTCCTTTTTTTATTAGAAATATTTAGGTTTCCCTAAATAGCCACAGGCATAGCCTTTGCCGTAATTTAGGCAAGAAACGTTGTTTCTTGAAATCCAAAACTGCCGCGAGCATAGCTCTTGGCGTAAAACTGGCACGAAGCAGTGCTTCGTGAAACCCCAGTCTGGCGCAGGCATAGCCTTTGCCGTAATTTAGGCAAGAAATGTTGTTTCTTGAAATCCAAAACTGCCGCGAGCATAGCTCTTGGCGTAAAACTGGCACGAAGCAGTGCTTCGTGAAACCCCAGTCTGGCGCAGGCATAGCCTTTGCCGTAATTTAGGCAAGAAATGTTGTTTCTTGAAATCCAAAACTGCCGCGAGCATAGCTCTTGGAGTAAAACTGGCACGAAGCAGTGCTTCGTGCCAGTTTTACTCCCATTCAATAGTTGCAGGTGGTTTAGACGATACGTCATAAACAACACGAGAAACTTCAGCAATCTCGTTCATGATACGTGTAGAAATCTTGTCTACAAGATCATAAGGAAGGTGTGCAAAACGTGCAGTCATAAAGTCCACAGTTTCTACAGCACGAAGCGCGATCACCCATGCATAACGGCGGCCATCACCCACCACACCAACCGATTTCACGGGTTGGAATACAGCAAATGCTTGCGCAGTTTTGTCATACCAGCCGCTTGCGCGAAGTTCTTGCATGAAGATGTCATCTGCTAGACGAAGGATATCTGCATATTCTTTTTTCACTTCACCAAGAATACGTACACCTAGACCTGGGCCTGGGAATGGATGACGGTAAAGCATTTCAAATGGAAGACCAAGTGTTGTACCTAAACGGCGAACTTCGTCTTTGAACAAATCACGGATTGGCTCAACCAATTCGAATGCTAAATCTTCTGGTAAACCACCCACGTTGTGGTGTGATTTAATCACGTGCGCTTTACCTTGTTTACTTGCCGCAGATTCAATTACGTCAGGGTAAATAGTACCTTGAGCAAGGAAGTTCACACCGTCAAGCTTACGTGCTTCTTCAGCAAAAACTTCAATGAATTCACGGCCGATGATTTTACGTTTTTTCTCTGGATCAACTTCACCAGCAAGCGCTGTTAAGAAGCGATTTTCAGCGTCGGCACGAATCACGCGAATACCCATGTTTTTCGCAAACATGTCCATCACTTGTTCGCCTTCGTTCAGACGAAGTAAACCGTTATCTACAAATACGCAAGTCAATTGGTCGCCAATCGCACGGTGTAAAAGTGCAGCTACAACCGATGAATCGACACCGCCTGAAAGACCCAAGAGAACTTTTTGATCACCAATTTGCTCACGAAGTTGTTCTACGCGAAGATCGATGATGTTTTCTGAGTTCCACAAGTTACGGCAACCACATACGCCATGTACGAAGTTAGACAATAACTCAGCACCTTTCGCAGTATGAGTTACTTCTGGGTGGAATTGGATACCGTAGAAACGACGTTTTTCATCAGAAACCATCGCCACTGGGCAGCTTGGTGTGCTTGCAGTGATTTGGAAACCTTCAGGAATTTGAGTCACTTTATCGCCATGACTCATCCACACTTTTAATTGGTCTTTGGTATCTTCAAGATCACCAATTAAAGCATCACGGACTTTAATATCAACTTCTGCATAACCAAATTCATGCACAGTACCTGGCTCAACTTTACCGCCAAGTTGTTCTGACATGGTTTGTAGACCATAGCAAATACCTAAAACAGGTACACCAAGTTCAAATACAACTTGTGGTGCGCGCGGACTACCTTCTTCATGAACACTTTCTGGACCACCTGAAAGAATGATCCCGTTTGGGTTAAATGCACGAATGTCTTCTTCAGACATATCAAATGCGTACATTTCTGAATAAACACCAGCTTCACGTACACGACGTGCAATAAGCTGACTATATTGAGAACCGAAATCCAAAATCAGGATACGGTCTTCAGTAATTTGGGGATTGGTAGTCATGGCAAACAACTATGCAGGCAACGAATATAAGCGCCGTATTCTAACATTTTTCTTGGACTTTCGCACACTATTCGGACAGGGGCAAAAACCACAAGCCAAACGATGTTTTTTACAACACATTTCAGGGCTTTACCCATCCGCTTTCAATCAGCGGTAGACATGAAAAAAGCGGCAGAACGCCGCTTTGATGGATGCTAGGACTCATGATCATTTTATTTTGATTTTTCAATCCAATGATCAAAACTGAATTTACCTGCACCATGTAACATGAGAAATAATAAGCCGCCAGCCATCGCCAAATTTTTCATAAAGTTAATACCATCTTCTGCACCGCCATGGAATAAAAATGCAGTGATTAAACTAAATACGGTTAGACCTAGCGCTGCAAAACGCGCTTGAAAACCAAACAATAAAGCTAAGCCACCACCCAACTCAACTAAAATGGTGATCGGAAGTAGCCCTGCCGGTACACCCATTGACTCCATATAACCTGCGGTTGCAGTGTAAGCGGTAATTTTGCCCCAACCTGCCACAATAAAAATATAAGCCATCAAAATACGTGCAACGAGACTGATCACTGCATTGATTTGAGGCTGTTGACTCAGATTTTTCACCATCAGATTTGGATTAAACATACTGAAACCTATTTTTAATACTGTTCAAAAGATGTGCTTAGATTAGGTCGTTTCTTATTTTCTTTAAATATGCTTTTACAATACTCATCATTCTATATATAGAACGAATTTACTGATAATTAATTACGTTTTAATACTGACTTTGCTGCCCCAGACTGATAGCATCAGACCACTATTTTACGCATATAAGCCCCATGGAACTGATTGATTTTATACTACATGTTGATGACCATTTACTCGAGTTCATTACCAATTATGGCGTATGGATTTATGCAATTCTGTTCCTGATTATTTTTGTTGAAACCGGTTTAGTGGTCATGCCCTTTTTACCGGGTGACAGTCTTCTGTTTGCAGCAGGCGCGCTCGCTGCGTCAACAGGTGCCATGGATCCATGGGTTTTGGTGATTTTGCTGTTTATCGCTGCGGTCTTGGGCGACACGCTGAATTACCATATTGGTAAATATATTGGCCCACGTGTCTTTGAAATTGAATCACGCTTCATTAACCGTCAACATTTGGTCAATACGCAAAAATTCTTTGAAAAACACGGTGGTAAAACCATTATTTTTGCCCGCTTTATTCCTTTTGCACGAACCTTCGCGCCTTTTGTCGCAGGTGCAGGCAGCATGAACTATAAGTACTTCCTGACTTTTAACATGATTGGTGCGATTTGTTGGGTTGGCTCATTTATCACTTTGGGTTATTTATTTGGCAATATGCCCATCGTGAAAGATAACTTCACCCATCTGATCTTCGGCATCATTATTATTAGTGTTTTACCGGGCGTGATTGGTTTTATTCGAGCAAAATTAAAGAAATAAACCGATGTGGTGAACGCCTTTAAGCAAAAAAGCGTAAAACCACGGGAAACATACATAAAATCAGCATCAGGGCCGATCCTTTATACAGAAGATCGGCCTTAATTTTTTGGGTCTTACCGGCCAAAATCGTCCGTCCAAATGACATCCAAAACAATGCAACTGGTAGCAAAACCACGCTAAATACAGCGAAAACCAAAATAAAATTTAATGGGCTAGCCCAAGTTTCAATTGGGAAAATACCTGCAGCAAAAAGCAACGCTTTAGGATTTTTTAACGAGGAAATAAATAATTCACGTGGTTGAATTGAAGGATGTTTTTGATTGTACTGATGTAAATGCGTCGATTTCCACAAATGAAAAGCCAACCATAAAACATAGGCAATACTGAGAAAATGTAGCAAGTGAATTAAATTCGGCCACACTGGAGCGCTTAAATGAATAATCAACGCCCACAAATTAATGGCATAGAAATAGCCCAATAATTCTGCAGGAATCAGCATGCACGTCTTTGCAATGCCTTGTTGATGTGCAGAGCTTGCCATTAGTGCATTGCTAGGTCCCGGCGTCATCATCACCGCAATCATTGCCAATACAAAAAGCCAACTCTCAATCATAAATACCCAGACAATGTTTCAAAGCGCACACCTTAGCCGAAATGAATTTAAAAAAACAAGTACGCGCTAGGTCAGTTTTATCCTTGTACAAGTCAATGCACTCACGCTGAATGTTCAAGACCAGAAGGAAGTATTGAAATACACCAATAATATTTAATTTAATTTTTTCATAGATTTAAATATTTTATTGGCTCTAAACAGTGCAGTTTATTTGGCTCAAAAAAAATGCCAGTAGACGCCTCACCTACTGACAAATTTTATTACACTTTTCTCATAGCACAGGCCTAAGCCTCAGCTCATGATCCGCTTATGATTTTGCTGCGGTAGCCGAATTTGCGCGAACGATAATCGGACAACCTTTAAATTTTGCTGCCTGTACAATCGCTTCTTGCTCACCTAGAACGCGTGAAAGTTCGGTACGTTTGGTATTTGAAGATTGTCCCATATTGACCGAAATACTCGGACCAATGCCCCAACCTCCACGGCTGCCCCAGCCACCACCAAGGCCTACACCCACACCAACGCCTGTACGCTTCGGTGTTTCTACACCATTTTGAATATAGTCGTGGATTCGGTTGTATTCGCTTTGCAATTGTTGGCAACTCAAAGACTGATACTGTGTAGGTGAAACATAGCTTGGTTTTGGCGTACTTGCACATGCACCCAATACAACAGCAGTGAAAGCAACTAGACCACATTTAAGTGCATTCATACTTTTCTCGATACTACTTTTGCTCAATTTCATTGAACAATGATTGATAGGCTTGCGTCAACTTATGATCTGCAGCCAAATGGATTAAAGGTTGATTTTTATGATGAGATTCTTTCATCAGCACCGAAGGCGGTAACATGCTGTCCAATACAGGAAGTCCTTCATCTTTGAGTTGTTGTACAACTTCGCGCGGCAACTTCGCCTGTGCCTGAAATTGATTGACCACAATGCCTTCAATTTCTAAATGATCATTATGATCATCCTGCGTTTCTAACACATTTTCGATCAGGGTCTGTAAGGCACGTTTTGAAAACACATCGCAGTCAAATGGAATCAGCACGCGATCTGCCGCAATCAACGCAGATAAGGTAAAAAAGTTAAAGGCCGGCGGTGTATCAATAAACACTCGATCATATTGACCGCTCATCTGCTGCAAAGCATCGCGGAGTTTGTAAATTTTATGCTTAGATTCTAAGGCATGTGCCAACGCGCCTAAATTTGGACTGGCAGGAATCACATCTAAGCGTGGATAAGGTGATGCATGCACATAGCTTTCCAAACCTTTGGCACGACCTTTCAAAATCGAACCGATGGCATTTCCCAACAAACCTTTACTTTGTTGTGTCCCCAAGACTTCTTCAAAATAATTTTCAATATTGGGTTCAAGTGCAGGCTTATCTGCCGAATACGTCGCATCATCCCCCAACAAATATTGACTTGAATTGGCTTGAGGGTCGAGGTCAATCACCAAAGTTTTTAAACCTTGGTGCGCGCTTATCGCCGCTAAATTGACCGTAATACTCGATTTCCCCACACCACCTTTTTGGTTAAATACCACACGCGTACGCATTCAAAACCCTCTAATCTTTGTTTTTCTACTCAAGCCTTGAAATCGGCCATGTGGATAAGCCATTTATCCAAAAACTGGTTTGATTATAACCAATGTAATGATGAAAATAAGTGCAATAGCTGCAATAAATAAGCCCGCACGGCGCTGAACCAATAAAATACTGTCATCTTTTTTATACGCTTTAGATAAAGAAGACAGCAGCGCTAGAAATAATACAACTTTGGCATAGAACCATGGCTGCACATCAAAGTTTTTCATAAACAATAAGATAATTCCTGTTACGGCAATTAATGTCATTGAGCCATGTTGCAAAGCAACAAAAAACTTCCGGCCTGCTGGATTGGGTAAATTGCCCTGCGTCCCTTTAAACAACGTAAAAGCACGAATGAAAATGGCAGCACAGCCTAAAGCCACACCACACATATGAATGATTTTAATGATTAATTGCGTTTCCATGGCTCACCTTAAGATGACTTAGGTGCATGCGCACATTCAGGGCTAGTAGTGTCTTGACCATTCCATTCTTCGGGTAAAAACGCATGAATGGCCAAAGCATGAATTTGCCCCGGACTAAGTAAATCACCTGCTGCGGCATAGACTTTTTGATGACGTTGCACCAAACGCAAACCTGCAAATGCCTCACTCACGATCACTGCTTTAAAATGCGACTCTTTACCTGGGAAATAACCACCATGACCTGCGGACTCATTCACCACTTCAAGATGTGTAGGCGCTAATGTCTGTAGACGCTCAATTAATTGCTGTTCTAAACTCAAAACGGCTCTCCCAAATTCAAAAAAAGGTTCAACTGGTCTTAGTATAGCCTGTATTTGTTCAAGTTCTTGTGTCGCAAACTTGCTGAAACCATCTGAATTGCATGATTTCATCAAAATGGAAGCCTTTGACCTGCAAAAATCTTCCGAATTTCAAACAAATTGTTTTTATTTTATGCAAACGATGCACAGATTTTCATAAAGTTATTGACCTGAAAAATCCTTAATGTATTATACGTGGCTATGCGGGAATAGCTCAGTTGGTAGAGCATAACCTTGCCAAGGTTGGGGTCGGGAGTTCGAGTCTCCTTTCCCGCTCCAAATTTTTTCATTCGGTTTTTTATTTAAAAAATTGGATAGACTCCGCGGGAATAGCTCAGTTGGTAGAGCATAACCTTGCCAAGGTTGGGGTCGGGAGTTCGAGTCTCCTTTCCCGCTCCAAATTTTTTTCGATTCAGTTTTTTAGTAAAAAAACAGGATAGACTCCGCGGGAATAGCTCAGTTGGTAGAGCATAACCTTGCCAAGGTTGGGGTCGGGAGTTCGAGTCTCCTTTCCCGCTCCAAATTCAAAAAGCCCTCATCGAAAGATGGGGGCTTTTTTATTGTTGATTTTATTATATTTTTTAAAATAAGAAAGCTTTTTAGACTGCTTTCAAATAACGTCTATCCCAACGTCTTCAATTTGCAGGTGACCATAAGTGACCAAAAAGTGCCTTCAATAAATCAAAAAGATAAGAACCCCTTTCTAAAACTGCTTAAAAAATTATTCCACCGAAAATTCTATGTCATTAGACTTCTATTATTTTCAATTCAATATTTTTACAAGATCAAATAGGATCGTGACCAAATTTGGTCACGCAATAAAACTCTCGACAAATACAGATCATTTTAAGTTTTTAAAATTCAGTCCTACTTAACTCAATATCTACATACTTGTCCCACAATCAAAAATACTCTAAAAAAATAAGGTGACCAAATTTGGTCACCTTAATTTCATAAATATTTCATCGTCTTAAGATTCTTCAGCTTGTAATTTCAGAAGATCTCCTACCTCTACATTTAATAATAAACAGAGCTTCTCAATAGTTTCAAAATCAATACGAGTCGATTGACCATTATAAAGTTTATGCAGAGTGGTTTTACTCATCCCTGTTTCACGCGCAACATCCGCAACCTTCATTCTGCGTTCTGCTAATAAGACTGGCAAATTGCAAACTATCATTAATTACCACCATTGTGTAATAAAGTACTTGCATGATGTATTAAATGCTTATAGTATTGCATTGTAATCTTAAATAACATCATTGTGATACTTTTTAAAAGGATATACATATGAACTTCACGTATCTTACTACAAAAGAACTTTCGGAACGAATTCATTACAACGAGCGTACTATCCGAAATCAACTCAAAGATAGCGTCTTACTTGAAGGCGTTCATTACATTCGCCCATTTGGTGGGCGCAAAATTCTTTTTGTTTGGGAACGCATTGAGGAAGATATGACAAAAACCTCGTTCGGCTCTCTTCATAGCCTACAACTACAATAGGAGTTCAATCACATGGCCTCAATCCGTACAAGATACGGCAAGCTTACAATTGATTTTCGGTACTTAAATAAGCGTTGCCGTGAAACAACTGCAATGGAAGATACACCTAACAATCGTAAAAAACTTGAAAAAGCAATTGAACGTATGGAAGCTGAAATGCTCTTAGGTGTATTTGATTATGCAAAATATTTTCCCAAAAGTGCTCGACTGGCAGAAATTAAAGCTGCTGAAAACCAAATCAATGCAGTGAGTTCTAAAGCACCTGTTTTTTCTAAGTACTGTGAAATATGGGTTGCTGATAAAGAAATAGAATGGCGTAGCAGCTATGCAGAAAAAATTAGGATTGTTATTCGAAAATATTTAACTCCATATTTCGGAACAATTCCTGTTATTAACATCAAAAAGTCAGACATCCTTGGATTCCGTTCATCCCTCGCCAAAGTGACATACGGAAATAACCAAGAATGCCTTTCACCATCACGAATCAACCAGATTATGACAGTACTTCGTATGATACTAGATAGCGCATCCGAACGATATGATTTTGATAGCCCTTACAAAAACATAAAAAGTTTGAAAGAAGGTCGGATTGAAGTCACGCCTTTCTCTCTTGAAGAAGTTCAGCGAATTATTACATCTGTTCGTGACGACTTTAAACCTTATTATACCATCCGCTTTTTTACGGGTATGCGCACCAGTGAAATCGATGGCCTTCAATGGAAAAATATCGACTTGCAACGTCGTGAGATCCATATCCGTGAAGCGTTAGTGAATGGTGTTCTTGGTGGAACCAAAACGTATGGTTCTGACCGCACGATCCAGATGAATGACCGGGTGTACCAAGCCTTTCTGCAACAGAAAAGCCTCAACAACGGAAAATCGGACTTCGTCTTCTGCAACCGTGATGGTGGTCCTCTAGACTACCGTTTAGTTAATAAGCGTGTATGGCACCCTATCCTGCGCTTTTTAGGATTAACGCCTCGTCGTGCTTATCAGACACGTCACACAGCTGCCACACTTTGGTTATCTGCGGGTGAAAATCCTGAATGGATTGCACGTCAGCTAGGTCATTCGACCACTGAAATGCTGTTCCGTGTTTACAGCCGCTACATTCCAAACGTCACACGTCGTGATGGCAGTGCTTTTGAAGCTATGCTGGAAAGACTAAATACAGAGGAGCCTGCTCATGAACAGTAAAGCTTTCTTTGGCGGTGTGGTCGTCAGCCCAGAAGCAGATAAGGTCGCTCGTGAATTAATCTATGAGCTACACATTCCCAAACTGCACAATCTGGCCTTTTTGCTGAAAGTTAACAAATGTTTCGATGACCATCAGGCGTTGAGACTTTGGCTACAGCGAATGCTAGATGATGGACAAGCCCATTACGATGATTTAGCCCAACAAGCCCGTATCCGGTTAATAAATCTAGCTCCCTGATCTAATAAATATACAAGGTCATCAAATTGATGACCTTAGCCCCTTATACCCATAAAAAGGTAAACCCATGCATAAAGATATTTCAATTTGGATGCCACTTTATATTGGCGACTTACAGGCAAAATTCGCACGAATGACTGTAGAACAAATCGGTGCAACACTGCTGTTAATGATGGATTTCTGGAAAAATGGTGCCATTCCTCATGACCTAGCGACTGTATGTAGCATCACAAAATTATCGCAACATACCAAAGCTAAAACTTTATTGAATACGCTGTTGGCCCTTGAATTGTTTGAAGTCGAATCTGAGCAGATTCATTCAAATTTTTTAACCAGTTTAAAAAGCCAGGCATTGCAAAATCAGCAAATGAAATCTGATAAAGCTAAAAATGCAGCTCAAGCACGTTGGGGGAAATCTGCAAGTAATACTCAAGCATCAACCAAGCAACGAAAAGTAAATGCTCAAGCAGCTCCTGAGAAGAGCTCGAGTATTACTCAAGTCATGCTTGAATCATGCCCTTCATCTTCATCTTCATCTTCATCTTCATCTTCATCTTCATCTTCATCTTCATCTTCATCTTCAAATTTTGAAGAAAAAAATGAGAGTTTTCTAGAAAATTCAAAATGGATTTAGGAGATCAGCCATGAATACCATGCTTAAAACACTCCAGTTTCGCGCAGAAACAACGGAAACGCTTTGCCCTACCCATCATATACCCCTGATGGAAATTGCTGATCACAGGCTCTGTAAATTGTGTGCCAAAGAAACCGTCCAGCACTCACATGCAGCCTATGAGAATGAACTGCAACAGCGATTACTGCAGCAAAAAATTAAAAACTCAGGGCTCAATAAACGCTACCTGGATCGTGGCTTCAAGAATTATGTAGTTGCATGCCCTGCACAAGACAATACCATCAAGCTATGTCAGGCCTTTGCACAACAGATTATTTCTGACCACAACCCGAACATGTTGATGATTGGTACACCAGGTACAGGTAAAACCCATCTGAGTGCATCAATTATTCGCAACATTCTACATAACAGTACAAAATCTGCACGCTACTATACCAGTGCAGAAATTGCTCAAAAAATGATGGATACCTGGTCAGATACTTCACGCTCAGAGAAAGAAGTCATCGACCATTTCTCCAGTTTTGATTTATTGGTAATTGATGAATATGGCCTGCATGACCGGCATGAAAAACGCCTGGAGATGGTGCATAAGGTTTTGTATAGTCGTTATGACAATATGAAATCTACCCTACTGATTTCCAATTTCACAGTCCAAAATATGCAGCGGGATTTAGGTGTAAGATTATGGTCACGGTTACATGAAAACAATCTGATTGTAGTACCGTGTTATTGGGATGATCAACGAATAATAGGACAAGCGTAACTCTCACTTAAGCCAATTATCTTGCCGAGATAATTGGCTTTTTATTACAAGAATTACTTACAGAATATCTCGCTTGCATAAGTATAACTGAAAATAATACTTCTAAGTTGCCTATACGGCAGTGAACAACATGCTGGTCATTTGATCAAATGTCTGGGCTTTCTAAGCTGCCTATAATTCCATCAATTGATTGCGAACTGCTGCTATATATTAAACCTCTTGCGAAAGTGTGCTTTTACCTAATTTTTGAATCAGCTAAAGTCTTATAAAATATAGCTTACGGCTGTTTAAACTTTGACTAATGTAAGGTCTACTCAAAATTAATAAAAAATTATGGAATATAAATAGTTAAGTTAAAAATAAGAGTAATTATGGGCAAGCAAAACAAAGGGCATCACTAGAACAGTGTATAGCTCAAGCACAACAGCAAAAACCGGATGTAGGACTAAATATTATTGAAAATTCGCTATTTATAATGGATAAAATCCAATAGAGTACTTATCATAACTTTATAGATATATTTAAAAAGAGGAAAAAATGTCACACGAAGCACAAATTAGTAGAACTTCGCCAACAGCATTTTTGTTTTTAGTTGACCAATCTGGTTCTATGATGGACAAAATGTCTTCAGGACGAACTAAAGCAGAATTCGTTTCCGATGTCCTTAACAAGACACTTATGGACTTAATTACAAGATGCTCTAAATCAGAAGGTATTAGAGATTACTTTGATATTGGAGTCTTAGGATATGGTCATCAAGGTGTAACCAACGGGTTTGGTAGTACTTTAGGTAGTCAGGTAATGAATCCAATTTCATTACTAGAGCAAAATCCACTTAGAGTCGAAGATCGTAAACGTAAGATGGATGATGGGGCTGGTGGAATATTAGAAGTTGCGGTTAAATTCCCCATGTGGTTTGAGCCAACTGCTAATGGTGGAACTCCTATGCGTGCAGCATTAACTAAAGCGGCTGAAGTATTGGCTGAATGGTGTGATGCTCATCCAGATAGTTATCCTCCAACAATTTTACATGTTACTGATGGGGAGTCTAACGATGGTGACCCAGAAGAAATCGCTAATCATCTGAGCCAAATTGGTACAAATGATGGTCCGGTATTGATTTATAATTTACACGTAAGTGCTTTAAGTAATTCTCCGATCATTTTACCTTCAAGCGAACATGTTTTACCTGATGCCTATTCTAAAATGTTATTTAGAATGTCTAGTGAGTTGCCTGCTCATTTAGTGGGTTATGCACAAGATAAAGGTTTCAAAGTAAGTGGTGAATCACGAGGCTTTATTTTTAATGCCGAAGCTTCTGATATTGTAGATTTCTTTGATATTGGTACAAGAGCTTCTCAATTGCGATAATGAAAGTTATTTTTCAGGGTACTCATCCAAAAGAAATTGGGGAAGAGAAAGCAAATGAAGATTCATTTGCTTTCTCCAACGATTTAGCTAAATTCATTCTATGTGATGGAGCTAGTGAATCTTATAATTCTCAATTATGGGCAAAAATTATTTGTAATTCTTTTATTGAGAGTGATGATATTAATGATGATTGGTTAAATAATGCAGCCAAAGAGTATGTATTAGAACATGATTTTGATAATATGAGCTGGGCCCAATTATCTTCCTATCAGCGTGGAAGTTTTTCAACATTTACTAGTATTAACGTAGATCTTGTTAATAAAAAAATTATTACAAGATTATTTGGTGATAGTTTTATATTTTTTTTCAAGAAAAATAATGGAAAGTATAAATATCATAAAACATTTGATATTCCGGATTTTTACGCAAATCCGACATTAATCTCTACAAAAATTGAATTAAATAGGGCTATCGATTTCAATAAAGAAAATAGTAATCATTATTTGGATATACCAATTTTATCAAATGATGAATCTATAATAGCTATATGTGCAACAGATGCATTGGCAGATTGGTTTTATAGAGCTATGATGGTTATTGATCATAATAAGTTAGTTAATATATTTCTTACCATTAATGATAGAAAATTTAACAAATTAGTAAGATTTAGTCGTAATAGGGGAAGTTTAAAAGTGGACGACACTACTTTGGTGATCTTAGAGATATAGTATACGGTCATGAGTTATCCATCCTTTGAGAAATACAATGAAGCATTTCAGCTTCATAGTAAATTATTAACAGATAGTGAATTAGCAAAAGGTAACGTCAAAAAGACGGGACTCGGTGTACCTTTGGCTATTAGTGGTGGATTTGCCTTAACTTATACAATTGAATGTGGCTCAAAAAAATATGCTGTAAGATGCTTTCATAAAGAATCAAAATCTTTAGAGCAGCGTTATTTAGAAATTTCTAAAAAATTAAAAAGCCTGTCTTCTGCATTTTTCTTGGATTTTGAATTCCAGCCTAAGGGGATTATTGTAGATGGTAATTCATATCCAATTATTAAAATGGCATGGGCTGTAGGAACTACACTTGGTGAGTTTCTTGATGATAATTATGATAATCAATTATATATAACTAATTTATCAAATGCCTTAGTAAAGTTATCAGAATATTTAGAGGGTAATTCAGTTTCTCATGGTGATATACAAACCGGAAATTTAATGATTTCTAATTCTGGATCTTCAATCCAGTTGATTGATTATGATGGTATGTACATTGATTCCATAGCAAGTTTGGGTAGTGCCGAATTAGGACATATTAACTTTCAACACCCTTATCGGGCTAAATTAAACCCTTATAATAGTAAACTTGATAGATTTTCATTGATATTATTATGGCTGGCCTGTAAAGCATTAGCAACTGATTCTACTATTTGGGATAAAACAAAATCGGATCAGGATTCAGTTGTATTTCGTTCGACAGATTTTACTAACCCTAATGCCTCTCAAACATTCGCATTATTAAGTACATATCCGGCTTTAAAGGAACATGTTAAAAACTTTGCTGCAATATGTAATGTTACTAAATTGGAAAGTATACCAAGCTTAAGTGACTTTATTACTGGTCTGAATATACCTAATTTAAGTAATGTTCATATTATATCTAAGAATGTTAGCCGTGCTGTTATTGTTAATGAGTATGTAAGTCCATATCCAGTTATTTCAGCAATGGATTATAATGCTTGCCTTCAACAAATTGGTAACCAAGTTGAAGTAATTGGTAAGATTACCGATGTGACTCAAAATTTCACTCGATATGGCAAGCCATATGTATTTATCAATTTTGGAGATTGGAAGGGTAATATCTTCAAAATTACAATTTGGAGTGAGGGCTTAGATGCGATTATGGATAAGCCAGATAGTTCTTGGATTGGTAAATGGGTAAGTATTAAGGGCTTAATGGAAGCACCTTATAAGAGTAAAAAATATAAGTATTCTCATATATCAATTACTGTATCAAAGAAAGGTCAATATTTTATAATTGATGAGATTGAAGCTAAGAAACGATTAGCTTATAAAAAACAATCTAGTACAGTAAATAATTCATCAATAAGAGTATCTAATAAAGATATTTTAACTCAGATAACTGGACAATCTATTTCTGTAAAGAATAGTCAATCTGTAAGTACAAATTCTACTAATACAGCTAAATCTTCTAATCAAGCTATTTTGAGTAAAATACATTCTACAACTAGTAATACTATAAATACTTCCTCTAATAACGCTATAAATAGTTCAAATCGGAAACCAATTACAACTGCTAATAATCAGAAAATTACTACTAACTCCCAAGTATCAATACCTACAAATAATTCTTCTCAAAATAAAGTTAGGAAGGGATTTAATGGTGAACAAGTAATTACTTGGGTGATCTGGATTGTAATTATTTTAGTGGCATTGAAGGCTTGCAGTTGAAATTTAAGGCAATAGACCTTTTGCGGGTGGTGTTTCAAAAAGTATGCTGGCGTTAAACAAATCCGTAAGCGTCCGCTGAACACACCTTCTGAATTCATCCTATAAGCCTTAATTTAGTCCCCACTTAGAAACAAGTGGGGACTAAAATTTATGACTACAAATCATCAGACATCCATCGCATCTCTTGCGAAAAAACGAAGAACATACAGTGCTGAATTTAAACAGCAGATCGTTCAGGCTTGTAAAGCACCGGACGTTTCAATTGCTTCAG
>NZ_VPCH01000014.1:0-78312 GCF_013418285.1 Acinetobacter sp. YH12152 | reverse complement strand
CTGCCATACTGGCAGGGCTTTCAATACTATTGAACACTCTTCAGTTGTTGTCAGAGTATTCGTCTGATGAGCTGAATGCGATTGCTCAGATCGCATTCAATTTATAAAAAATGTGTAGATACCTATGCCTTAAAGGAGAGGGCGAAAGAAAACTTACGAAGCAGTACTGCTCAGGGAGAGAAGTCATATTTAAACTTACTCGCCATCTTCCGCAGACTTCACCACTTTGTCGGCTTTTTGCGCGCGTAGCTGCGCCACAAGGCTTTGCATATCTTCTGGCAATGGCGCTTCAATGGTTTGGTAACCCGGAATTTCTAAACGCATAGCATGCAGACATAAACGACGTGGCTTTGGACCACGGTATTCAGTTTCATGACCGTATTTTTCATCGCCCACCAATGGATGACCAATACTTAAACCATGTACACGGATCTGATGGGTACGGCCCGAAAGTGGAGACGCATACACCAATGTGGCATGCATAAAACGTTCTTTCACGTTCCACAGCGTCTTCGACTCTTTACCTTCTTTAGGTGATACACGAACACGACGCTCGCCATTTGCCAGTTCGTAACGATGCAAAGGCTGATCAATCAGCTGCTTATCCAGACTCACCACGCCTTTCACCACAGCAGCATAAGTTTTTTGGATTTTGTGCTCACGTAACATGTCTTGCAGGCTTTTTAACACACTACGTTTTTTCGAAATCATCACCAAACCAGAAGTGTCGCGGTCAATTCGGTGAATCAGCTCAAGGTATTTCTTCCCTGTTGCGGCACGTAAGCCTTCGATCAAGCCATACGCCACACCACTACCGCCGTGAACAGCAATACCAGAAGGTTTGTTTACCACCATTAAGCCTTCATCTTCGTACACCACACGGCTCAGTAAACTTTGTGCCACTTTGTCCGATACGGGAACCGCAGACTCATCTTTTTGCTCATAACGAATTGGAGCAACTCGAACTTGGTCACCAATATTGAGTTTGGTTTCCGCTTTGACGCGTTTTTTATTGACGCGGACTTGGCTTTCACGAATCAGACGATAAATGCGACTTTTAGGCACACCTTTCAGACGACTAAACAGGAAATTATCAATACGTTGACCCGCCTGATGCTCGTCCACTTCAAACCAGGTGACGCTTTGCCATTCTTGCGTAGAATTCATACAGTTACTGTGACCTAAAAAAATACTAAAATTGATTAAAAATTGATCATTTAAGCTATACTTTTCGCAAGAAACATAAGCTTAGCCCATAGGCAGATGATGCAAGGTTTGATATAGTCAGCGCACGGAAACCACCGTAACTGAGTAAAAGTTGATTCATTTCAGTATTTACTGTCATTGAACTTTCAAGCAATTACTCATTTAGCTCGGAAAGGTCCCAAAAGAATTATGCCGACGCCGAAGGCTTATTATATCGGCAAAACTGCAAACTGTTGCGTTTAATTGTGCCGTAGGTACATAAAACAGTTTGCCCCAAAAAAATATGTGCCAACCAAGGTTGGTTTTTAAACGTAAACTGATACACATCAGACCAGTCGCTCCCTGGAAATCGTGTTCAGGCCACAACGTTTGATGCATTGGATCTGCACAGTTTGTAAAGGTACGATGATAATTCCGTATCAAGACGCTCTATCAGATATGAATGGATGCTCTTCGAGCAATGTGACAGTGAAAGTTACTCACATCCAATGCACCGTTTGTCCGCCAGTGAAACGCGTTCAGGTGACTTTAATCGTTTAAAAGATTGAAGCCGTATTGCCATCATCAATACGTGAATCAAAAACCGTTGCCCGCCCAAAGAAGGTCGGTACACATGCACAGATGATGTTTTTCGATCTGTGCAACTTGATCCATGCTATCTGATGCTCGCTACGAGTCAGGCGATGTTCTTCTGTGTATCACTATTAGGTGTTACACCCATGAAACGTATGTTGATTAATGCAACACATGCCGAAGAAATTCGCGTTGCACTTGTCACTGGTCAGCGTCTTTACGATTTTGACTTAGAGAATCGTACCCGTGAACAAAAAAAATCGAATATCTATAAAGGTCATGTGACTCGCGTAGAGCCGTCTTTAGAAGCTGTATTTGTTGAATACGGTGCAGGTCGTCAAGGTTTCTTGTCGATGCGCGAAATAGCTAATTCTTATTACAAAGCAGATCCTCGCCAAACTTCAAACATCCGAGAATTGATCACTGAAGGCACTGAGCTTTTGGTTCAAGTGGAAAAAGAAGAACGTGGTAATAAAGGTGCTGCCCTTTCTACATTTATCTCTCTTGCTGGTCGTTATTTGGTCTTGATGCCAAACAACCCGAAAGGTGGCGGTATTAGCCGTCAAATTTCAGGTTCAGTTCGTGAAGAGTTGAAAGAAATGTTGGCGTCTTTAAATGTCCCTCGTGGCATGAGCGTGATTGTACGTACTGCAGGTATTGGTCGTTCTCAAGAAGAACTCCAACTTGACCTTCAACACTTGCTGGACCTTTGGGCACAAATCCAGAGCACTGCAAGTTCTGGTCCATCACCAATGTTGGTTCACCAAGAAGCCGGTGTGGTTACACGTGCGATTCGTGACTATTTACGTGATGATGTTGCTGAAATTCTGATTGACTCTGAGCAAGCGTATAACGAAGCGTATAACTTCGTAAAAGCCGTGATGCCACGTCAGTTAGACAAGCTAAAAACCTATACTTTAAATGAGCCGCTATTCGCGCATTTTGGTATCGAAAGCCAAATTCAAACAGCTTATGAGCGTGAAGTTAAATTGCCTTCAGGCGGCTCAATTGTCATTGACCAAACTGAAGCATTGGTTTCAATTGATATTAACTCTGCAAAATCAACACGTGGTAGCGACGTAGAAGATACAGCGCTCAATACCAACCTTGAAGCTGCTGAAGAAATCGCTCGCCAATTACGTTTACGTGATATCGGTGGTTTGGTTGTGATCGACTTCATCGACATGACCAAAGACCGTAACCAACGTATGGTTGAAGCTAAACTTCGTGAAGCAACACAAAGTGACCGTGCACGTATCCAATTCGGTCAATTGTCACGCTTTGGTTTGATGGAAATGAGCCGTCAACGCTTACGTCCATCGCTTGAAGAAGCCACTGGGTATGTGTGCCCACGCTGTCATGGTACAGGTATGGTACGTGACTTACGTTCTTTATCACTTTCAATTATGCGTAAAGTGGAAGAAATTGCGCTACGCGAACGTCATGGTGAAGTTCAAGTTGAAGTGCCTGTTGAAATTGCTGCATTCTTATTGAATGAAAAGCGTCACAGCCTTGTATATCTTGAACAAACTTCAAATGTTCGTGTGACTGTACTTCCACACCCTCACCTAGAAACACCACATTACGAAATTTCGTATAACCCTGAAGGTTTTGCACCGACAAGCTATGAACGCACTGAAGCGACACGTTCTAGCGAAAAAGAATTAGGTTACGAAGCATCTGAATGGCATTTAGGTGAAGAACAGGCCGCTGCTGCTCAGCAACAAGCACCTGTACAACAACAAGAAAAAGGCCACAAAAAGAATAAGCAACAACCCGTTGTTGCTCAACAAGCACCTGCACAAGTTGCCGCTCCTGCAGCATCATCTAGTCCATGTGCATGGTTAGAAAACTTATTTGTTCAAAAACAAGCTGCAACCGTTGACCAGTCGCGTACTGCAAACAATGCCGCTGCTGCAATTGAACAAATGGTAAATAGCGGTGCTGCAAGCCGTGGCCAGTTTGGTCAAATTACCCCTGCATCGGCAGCGCCTGTTGTTGTCGTAGACAATAATGCTTACCTTGCGCCTTCTTCTGTTGTACACAAACAAGAACGTGACAGCCATTCAGAAAAAGCTGACCGTGAAGAAAAACGTCACAACAAAAAGCGTACTAAGCATAAAGAACCACGTGAACAAGAAGCTCAATCGCATCAAGTTCATGAAGAAGTGTTACAACCTTCACGTCAAGACCGTCAAGAACAGCGTAATAACGAAGCACGTCAAAACGAACGCCAAGAGCAACGTTCTGAACGCCAAGACAACCGTCAAGACCAACGTGAAAACCGCCGTAACTCACGCCGTCAACACAACAACGAACAAGTACCGCAAGATGTTCAAAATAATGAGCAACCGCAGTCTGTTCCACGTCGTGACCGCAACAACCAACAACGTCCAAATCGCCCAAATCGCCACCGCGATCAAAGCGTATTGAACGAGCAAGCGATTGCTCAGGAAGTTGCAACTGAGCAACAACCTGAAAACCGCAATCAACGTCAACCTAAAGTTGAAGTTGTTAATGCACCACGTCAAGACGTGATGCCAACAGCACTTGTAGTAAATGTTGATCAAGCTCAAAGCGAAATCGTAGCGCTAAATACTGCCCCAGCAGTTGAAAAACCTGTAGAAACCCCAGTAGTCCAAAAAGCCGCTGTCGTTGAAGCAGAAAAAGTGGAAAAACCTGCGACTGAAACAAAAGAAGCAGCACATAAACCACAGCATGCGCAGCAAAAACCTTCTCGTGCAAGCAATGACCCACGTCAACGCCGCCGTGAACAGCGTGCAGCTCGTGCTCAACAAGCACAGGCTCCGAAAATTGCGCCATCTCAAGTGCCGACACTAAGTCAATACACTGTAAGCAGCTTGATTAAGCATGTATACGGTGAAGACTGCTCTGTACTGATTGAGCAATTTGGCTTAATTCCAACATTCAACCGTGCATTGCAAAAATTCACGGAAGAATATGCCGCGACTTTGACTGCACCCGCAGCTGAAGCAGCTGTAGAGAAAAAGCCTGTCACTCGTGATGTTCAAGTTGCAAAAGCTGCACCTGAAGCTGAACCAGCGCCAATGTTGGATTTGACACCACCAAAGCCTGTGTCAGATAAACGTGTTGCTAATGACCCACGTGAGCGTCGTCGCCTTGCTAAACTTGCCGCTGAACAAGCGAAACAAGACCAAGCAAAAGCACATGCTGAGGTGGAAGCTACGCCTGTCGCAGACACTGCTGTTGAGGCGCCTGTAGTTGCAGAAGCTAAAGCTGCTACAGTTGAAGCCAATGTATCCGACGTTGCAGTTCAAACTGAAGCACCTGTGCCCGCTCAAGCTGAAGTACCGACACCCGTTCAAGCTGAACTGGATGTGAGTGCGCAGCCTGAAAAGACGGAAGAAGTGTCTGAAGCTCCTACTAAACCAGTAGAAGAAAAAGCTCAAGCCGTTGAAACGGAAAAGAAAGTTGAGGTTCCTGTAGACGAAAACTCGGCCGCTGAAGGTGAAAAACCTGCACGCCCTCGTCGTCCTCGCGGTCGTCCACCGAAAAAAGCAAACACCGCAACTGAGCAGTAATTTGCTATTTTGCAGGTGAATAAAAAAATCCAGTCATTTCGGTGACTGGTTTTTTTTTGATACTTTTGTCAAATTAGGTTGATTGCACTAGATCGAAACGATTAAAAGACAATTGTAGAATTTGCTGCAAATTTCATTGCAAAGAAATAGACCGTATCGGATTACGAAAAATAAATAGGATTCACATGAGCCAAACTACACAACACGACCTTATTGGGATTGCTGATGTTGCAGCAAAAATTCCCGCGTTCATTAGCAAAGTACCCAACCTGTTGAGTGGTCTAAAGCAAGCCTATTTACGTACCCCAAATACTTCCGCAGGCTTAGGAATTGCATTTGAAAAAGCCGTAAAGCGTAATCCTAAAGGTTATGCGCTTTATTTTGAAGAGCAAAAATATACCTATAACGAACTCAATGAATGGGCCAATCAAATTGGTCACTATTACCTTGCACTCGGTGCAAAAAAAGGTGATGTGATTGCGGTGATGATCGAAAACCGATCTGAACTCGTTGCAACCATCGTGGCTTTAGCCAAAATTGGCGTCACCAGTGCCTTGGTCAACACCTCACAAGTCGGCAAAGTCCTGACACACAGCATCAACTTAGTAAACCCAATTGCGGTAATTGTGGGCGAAGAATGCCGTCAAGCCGTAGAAGAGATTCGTGGTGATCTCAGTGTAGCTACAGATCGTTTACATTGGTTTGCAGATCAAGCCACTCGTGTTGATGCCGGTCAAGCACCTAAAGGCTTCTTAAACCTTGCAGAAGCGATTGATAAATTTCCAAAATTCAACACACCCACCACTGCAAGTGTAAAAGGCAAAGACGGCCTATTTTATATCTACACTTCTGGGACAACAGGCTTACCTAAAGCGGTGATTTTCACCAACAGCCGTTGGACTTTGGCTTATGGAACATATGGTCACGTCCTCAATTTGAACAAAGATGATGTGATGTATGTGACCTTGCCGCTCTATCATGCTACAGGTACTGTGGTTTGTTGGTGTGGGGTGATTGCAGGTAGTGCTACCCTTGCCCTGCGCCGCAAGTTCTCGACCTCTTCATTTTGGAAAGATGTACAAAAATTTGATGCATCAGCCATTGGCTATGTGGGCGAACTTTGCCGCTATTTGATGGATGCTCCACATTCAGACCTTGAAAAAGGCCATCGTGTGAAAAAAATGATTGGTAACGGCATGCGACCAAATATTTGGGATAAGTTTAAAGAACGCTTTGGGGTCGAAGAAGTCCTTGAACTCTATGCTTCAAGTGAAGGCAACGTTGGCTTTAGTAATGTATTTAACTTCGACAATACCGTTGGTTTTTCACCAACGCCTTATGCGATTATTCAGTTTGATAAAGAAAAAAATGAAGCTGTACATGATGCTAAAGGTCGCTGCATTAAAGTGAAAAAAGGCGAAGTCGGCTTACTCATCGGTAAAATTACCCGTCGCTCACCTTTCGATGGCTATACCGACACGGAAAAAAACAAATCCGTCATTATGAAAGATGTGTTCAAGCATGGTGATTCATACTTCAACACTGGCGACTTGGTCCGTGACATTGGCTTCCGACATGCACAATTTGTCGACCGTCTAGGCGATACCTTCCGCTGGAAAGGTGAAAACGTCTCAACCACTGAAGTTGAAAACATGGTGAGTGAGTACGATAAAATTGCTGAAGCTGTGGTTTATGGCGTAGAAATTCCAGACACCAATGGCCGTGCAGGTATGGCTGCCATCACGCTCACCGATGGTGCCGAACTCAACGAACAAGATTGTAGTGAAATGGTTCTACAATTTAAAAAATGCTTACCAGCGTATGCTGTACCGGTATTTTTACGTGTACAGAAAAAAGTCGAAACCACAGGTACGTTTAAATACCAAAAAAATAAGCTGAAAGAACAAGCCTTTGATCCTCAGCAAACGGATGAGCGAATCTTGGTTTTACTGCCGAACGCGAGTGCTTATTGTGACTTGACCCCTGAAATTTATAATAATATTCAGGCCTATCAATACCGTTTCTAAATCAAACTTGCTCATTTTGACGACAATCACCCGTCAAAATGAGCCACATTGTTGTATTTATAATCAAACACAAGCAAGTTTATGATTTTTTACTTGCGCTTGAAGCAGATCTTGCTACAATACGCACCATCAAGCGAAATGGGTCGTTAGCTCAGTTGGTAGAGCAGTAGACTTTTAATCTATTGGTCCCGCGTTCGAGTCGCGGACGACCCACCATTTCCTTCGATACCACAAGATGGGTCGTTAGCTCAGTTGGTAGAGCAGTAGACTTTTAATCTATTGGTCCCGCGTTCGAGTCGCGGACGACCCACCATCTTTCTAAAATGCCAGTTTTAGATTACAATCTTGTGCATACCCCCTAAGGGTCGTTAGCTCAGTTGGTAGAGCAGTAGACTTTTAATCTATTGGTCCCGCGTTCGAGTCGCGGACGACCCACCATTCTTTCTTAGGGCTTCTTTCTTCCGGCAGTTGAAGAAAAAGAAACCTGCAGGTTCCGACCAAGACAAACCATCACCATTATTGGTTTTGATTCGCCATTCTCGAAATTTTGCTATAGCGATGTTGCGAAGTATCATTCTTGTCTTGCTAGATGAAGTATTTGACCTGAAAAATTTTAGATAACAAATATTCCCTAGTATTCAAAACTACGCGCTTCGTTTATCTTGCTGAAATTTTAAAATGTTATTTTAAAATTTTCTCAGGGTTGTTAGCTCAGTTGGTAGAGCAGTAGACTCTTAATCTATTGGTCGTGGGTTCGAACCCCACACAACCCACCAATTCTGTTTAGTCTTAACTATGTCGTATTAATAATTCAATTTTTATAAGCTAGTTGCATTCGATTAGCCAATGTCTGCGAATTTCACGCCGACGCTCAAACTCAATTTATAATTTTATTTATTTTATTCGCAGCATTTAATTTGGGTCTTTCACCAAGGTATAGGCATGTTGAGGCTGAGGATAACCTTTAGAAAATAATTCCTGATTTCGATCGACTTCACCTTGACGAATTTTGTCTAAATCCATAGTGATTTTATTTTCATTAATCACGCGATAATAAAAATTCACGCCTTCTTTTCGATGAACCACCAGCTCGGTATGTGCTTCATTGACACTCCACGTATCCTTACGATATTTCACATTAATGCCTGACGTATTGGTTTTTTCAGCAAACACTTTTCCTATTTGAATAATACTGCGGTGTACCGTGCCATCTGGCAATAAGTTAAGGATGAACTCTGCATCGCCTTCTGGGCATGGAATAAAACTGTCATCGCATTTTACTTTGGCATGAAAACGTCCAATAAAAATTTTGGCATGCTCAGGAACAGGAGCTGACTTTATGTCCTCGTCATTCGGCAATGTCGCCTGCCCTGCCACTTGGGTTAATTTTTTTCCATGATCTTGCTTCGCTTGAACTTCCGATGCGACAGTTGATGCCGAACTTTCACCCTTTTCCGCTGCGGGTTGAGGCGTTGGACTACAACCAATAAAAGAGAGGCTGAACACTCCTGCAAACACTGAAAGATATGCAAATTTCATCAAAAAAGGTGAAGCCGATGTTTTCATATAATGTGCCAAGACCAATCATTCATTGGTTTTTTCAGTTCTTGCTGACTTAATATTGTAATCAAATAATCAACGCTGTATACATATATTTGCGATATATGTTATATCATATCTCATTGTTATCGTTGATATTTAATTAACACTCAAGCTATTTTAAAGGCAAACTAATCAAACCAATTCTTCAAATTACATAACTTTACTTAATTTTTTTCTGCACCCTTTAAATCGCAAAGCTTGTCACCATTTCTATAATATGAATTTGGAAATATTCAAATTTATTCTTTTTTTGAAGGAGACCTGAATGGCCAATGTTGGTTTATATCGCTCAAACCGCTCTAACATGATTGCTGGTGTGATGGGGGGTATTGCTGAACGTTTTGGTTGGAACGCAAATTTACTGCGTATTATTTTTATCTTTGTATCATGCTTAAGCGCAGCCTTTCCCGGTATTTTGGTGTACTTGGTTTTATGGTTAGTCATGCCTAAAGCACAAGATAACTTTTTACGTACCAATGGCTATTCAGACCCTATTCGTACTGTGAATGATGACAGACGTTAAAATCCTTTGACCCAGTTTGGTCGCTACGGTTTCTCCCCCAAGATTCCGTAGCTTTTTTTTGCCTACATATTGGCAAAGCCATATTTAAGTCTGATGAATTTAAATCAAAGTTTAAGGCTTAAGATTTTGTTTGCTGATTTAGCTGTTGATATAAGGCGGCAATCATATCGGCACGGCTAATCATTCCCACCAACCGTTTTTGCTCAACAACTGGAATATAATTAAAAGATCTTTCCACAAAATATGGCACCAAGTCTTCAATCGGCTGATCCGGCTGCACGGTCACCACTTTGGGATTCATAATTTGATAAACGTGATTTTCCCAACTGGCTTTGGGGTCTACGGCACGTTTAAACCATTCCACTACATCATATAAAGCCAAATTTCCCACCAATCGATCCAAATCACTCACCACAGGCAAACTCATCAAATTGACTTGTTTAAACTTTTCCAATGCTGACTGAATATCATCTTCTGCACGCAGGGTAATCACTTGCTGACTCATGATGTCACGACAATGAAATTGGCTTAGGCCACGACGACTGGCTAATTGCTGTGCTTCTAAAATAATTTTTTGTAAGTCATATTCACTAATATCAAGCAACTGACTTTGCTGTTCTAAGACTTGCTGAATATCTGCAGGCTGAATCGACACTTTTTGTGTCGGTGTTGGATCTGTCGTCCGAGTATTGACTTGTGCTTTTTGTGGATACTGCTTGCCTAGTAATCGGTTATAAATGATAGCAACCACCATCAAGAGGACCGAATTTAAAAGGACTGGATAAAAAAGAAAGGCATAGCCTAAATCATGGACTGCCTCTCCGCCCAATACCGCTGTAATCGCCACTGCTCCACTTGGTGGATGCAATGAGTCTGTGGTCATCATTAAGATAATCGCTAATGCAACCGCGATACTAAAAGCTTCGGTTAAATTAGGAATAAACATCGCACACGTCACGCCAATCAAGGCCGCAAGACTATTACCGACTACCATATTCCATGGCTGTGCCAAAGGGCTGGCAGGTACAGCAAAGAGCAGTACGGACGATGCGCCCATCGGGGCGATATACCATGCATTTAAGTCATCTAGCGCTAGCCAACTGATCAGCGAAGAAAGACTCAAGCCCAGCAAAGCGCCTATCCCACATAGGATGCGGTCTTTTAAAGGCAGAACTTTAAAGTTGGGTTTAAGCGTATTGAGCCAAGCTGATTTTGCGTGAAACACGGTCATGCCTGATTGATTATTCGAACAGATGGGCGATTATAAAACGAAGTCTCTTATAAGATGTATTTGTTTTACACCTTTGTCTTATAAAACTTTCTGCTGAACAATGCTCAATCCTACGTATAACCCAATGGGCAGAATCATGCTCTCGCGTGAATCATCCACTCATCTCTCTTATTTCATTAACGTTTTACAACAAAACCTAGACAGGCTGACTGTTTAAAATTTCCTATAGTCAAAAGACCTATAAAAATATTTGAAAGGAATGGCCAGAATGAATAAAAAGATCTTCACAATGTGTACCCTCTGTGTGCTTAGCTTGGGTTTATCGGCCTGCTCCAAAGAGCCTCAACAAGCCAATCCACCCGTAAATGATAATACGCCTCAAGAAACCGCCCCAGCCGAAGCTGCAAAAAATGGGGATGATCTTATTCGTGCACCCGCGCCACAAGTTGCAGCACCCGCGCCTCAGCCGGCTTTGGCTGAAATTCCAATGAGTAAAGGTACTTTAGCTTTACAAAGCGTCAAAGTGATTGGGAAAATTTTAACCGTAAAGGTGATGGCTCAACCCAATCCTGCCCCGAATGGCAAAACTGAATTTATGAGCACATCCATTAATTTGTCACAAACCAATTATATTGACGATGACACCGCCAAAAAAGTCGGACTGCTGCAAGATGATGCTGGCGTTTGGATGGCTGCACCGTTAAATGCAACAGATAAAGCCATTAACAAATCCAGTTATGACCCTATTTTATTGACCTTTAAATTCCCTGCACCACCTGAAAGCACCAAGACCATCAGCATCAATTTAGGCAATGCAGGTTCTTTTGACGGCATACCGGTTGAACGCTAATGAGAAAATTACTGTATAGCGCAGGCTTAAGCTTATTGATTGCAGGATGTGCGGATTCCAAAACCGATCCGCCGCCTGCTGCTCAGGCTGAACAGAGCGCCACGGAAATAGACAACACTCAGACTATGCCAGAGCAGCAGTCGAAGCCGCCTGAACCGAGCCAACCTCAGGCGGAAGCCAGTAATTTATCGGCTGCCGGTTCCGACCTCAGTGCAAATAATAATGAATTTAATATTCAGGTGAATTTAAGTTCGGATGTGCTGTTTGATTTTGGTAAGGCGAGTTTAAAACCCGAAGCTGAACCTGAATTACAGCAAGCAGCCGAGACCTTAAAAAGCAAAGGTAAAGGCATCATTGCCATTGTCGGTCATACCGACAATATTGGTTCAGATGCGGCCAATCAAAAGCTGTCTTTACAGCGTGCTGAAGCGGTGCGTGATTATTTTAAAGCCCAAGGTATTGATTTAAATTATCAAGTCAGTGGGATGGGAGAAAGTCAGCCGCTTGAACTGAATACCTTGTCCAATGGTGAGGACAATCCTGACGGCCGTCAGAAAAATCGGCGGGTTGAAATTGTGATTAACAAAACCAAAAGCTTGTCTGAATCATAACGCTTTGATAAAAAAGCCTTGATAAAAATGAGTCTAAATGGCTCATTTTTTATTTTCCGCTGTAGAGTTATTTATATTGAATTTTGATTCTTTTATTTAAAAATTTCTCTAAGCGATGGACGCGCCAAAGCCGCACAGCAAATGGTCATTTAGTGACGATATTTTATCATTCGATTTACGTACGCTGCGCCAAGTCACTTGAGTTGTAAAAGACAGATTACCCTGTTGGTTATTTGGGATTTTTTAAAAATCGTAGGCTAAATTTTCTTAAAGATATTAATTTTTTCTATCAGATTTAATCGATTACACACCCTATACTCAATACATAGCGTGGGCTGCTCTGCACCTCAGTCACTTCATGCCGATACAAATCTGGTCTAAATAATTTAATCCTCGATAAATTAATAATATTTTGCTCACATATAAATTCACCACCTGCTTTCGATTTTTTAATAATAATATTCAACCTAAAATGCCGCCCCTGCTGTACCGGGTCTTGATGTGGTGGAATCATTGAACCCACAGGAAAACGAAGAAAATAGGCATCACATTTAAGCCCTAAATGGTTTTGTAATAACAACATTTTGTCATAACCCGAATGCTGTCTTCCTTTTTGCCACCGCAACCACTTCGAATCCATAAGCCTTTGAATCATTTTATTATTCCTAAAATTTATTGTATTTTTATAGCATGATAATCGTTGATAACGGTATCACTGATTAAGTTTTCTCGTCACGACTATATCCCATTAATTGCATTCAGCCCCATTTAAAACCTGCAGCGCCTTTATTCTATCCCGCATTAAAAGCCCACTTGTTCACGCGAAACCTTTGCCACTCCTCTGCAAAATCCTTATACTTAGAGCCAATTTTTCACTAATTTTAATGGATGCTACATGAGTCGCGCCATATCGCATATTGATACATTTCAAGGCTTAATTCTTGCCTTACAAAACTACTGGGCTGAACAAGGTTGTGTAGTGTTACAACCTTACGATATGGAAATGGGTGCGGGTACATTCCACACAGCAACTTTCCTACGTGCTTTAGGCCCTGAAACTTGGAACGCGGCTTATGTTCAGCCTTCTCGTCGTCCTAAAGATGGCCGTTATGGTGAGAACCCGAATCGTCTACAACACTACTACCAGTTCCAAGTCGTGTTGAAGCCAAACCCAGACAACATCCAACAGTTGTACTTAGATTCATTAAAAGCCATTGGTATTGATACCCTTGTTCACGATATTCGCTTCGTAGAAGACAACTGGGAATCTCCAACACTTGGCGCATGGGGCTTAGGTTGGGAAGTTTGGTTAAATGGTATGGAAGTGACTCAGTTCACTTACTTCCAACAAGTCGGTGGTGTTGAATGCTACCCTGTAACTGGCGAAATCACTTACGGTCTTGAACGTCTTGCGATGTACTTGCAAGGTGTAGACTCAGTTTACGACTTGGTTTGGACCAAAGGTCAATTCGGTACAGTAACTTACGGTGACGTATTCCACCAAAACGAAGTTGAACAATCCACTTACAACTTTGAATATGCCAATGTTGAAAAAATGTTTGACCTATTTGACTTCTATGAAGCTGAAGCAACTCGCTTGATGGAAGCTGAACTTCCACTACCTGCTTATGAGCAAGTAATTAAAGCATCGCATAGCTTTAACTTGCTTGATGCACGTGGCGCAATTTCAGTAACTGAACGTCAACGTTATATTTTACGTGTACGTACATTGGCTCGTGCGATTGCCCAAAGTTATGTCGCTGCGCGTGCGAAGCTTGGCTTCCCGATGGCAGAACCTGCTTTACGTGACGAAGTATTAGCTCAGTTAAAAGCACAAGTTGAAGCTGAAGCAAAAGTAGAATCTAAGGAGAGCAAATAATGTCTAAACATACAGTATTGTTCGAATTAGGCTGCGAAGAACTTCCACCAAAAAGCTTAAAAAAATTACGTGATGCGCTTCATGCAGAAACGGTAAAAGGTTTAAAAGACGCAGGTCTTGCATTTGATGCGATTGAAGCTTATGCAGCACCACGTCGCCTTGCATTGAAAATTGTCAATGTAGACGGTGCACAAGCAGACACACAAAAACGTTTTGATGGCCCTGCTAAACAAGCAGCGTTTGATGCCGAAGGCAAACCAACTAAAGCGCTTGAAGGCTTTATGCGTGGTCAAGGCATCACTGTTGATCAAGTATCGACTTTCCAAGCCGGTAAAGTTGAAAAAGTGTGCTACTTAAAAGACGTGAAAGGTCAAAGCCTTGATGTTTTACTTCCACAAATTTTACAACACGCTTTAGATAACCTCCCTATCGCAAAACGCATGCGTTCTGCTGCAAGCCGTACTGAGTTTGTACGTCCTGTAAAATGGGTTGTGTTGTTGAAAGACAGCGATGTGATTGATGCAACCATTCAAGATCACCAAGCAGGCAACGTGACTTATGGTCACCGTTTCCATGCGCCTGAAGCAATCACACTTGCAAATGCCGATGCTTATCTTGATGCCCTGCGTACTGCAAAAGTGATTGCAAACTTTGAAGAGCGCCAAGCCATCATCGACCAACAAGTCAAAGCTTTAGCTGATGAAGTAAATGCCATTGCGATTGTCCCTGCGGACTTACGTGACGAAGTAACAGCATTGGTTGAATGGCCAGTTGCGCTTCGTGCAAGCTTTGAAGAACGTTTCCTTGCAGTGCCTCAAGAAGCACTCATCACGACGATGCAGGACAACCAAAAGTACTTCTGCTTAGTGAATAGCGACAATAAACTTCAACCTTACTTCATTACTGTGTCAAACATTGAGTCGAAAGATCCGACTCAAATTATTGAAGGTAACGAAAAAGTCGTTCGTCCACGTTTGTCAGATGCTGAATTCTTCTTCTTACAAGACCAAAAGCAACCGCTTGCAGCTCGTAAAGAGAAACTTGCAAACATGGTGTTCCAAGCTGAACTTGGCACCCTATGGAACAAGTCTGAACGTATTGCTAAATTGGCTGTGGCTTTGTCGGCTATCACAGGTGCGAACCGTGCAGATGCTGAAAAAGCTGCACTCCTTGCAAAATGCGACTTAACTTCTGAACTTGTGGGTGAGTTCCCTGAGCTTCAAGGTATTGCGGGTACTTACTACGCACGTATTGAAGGCGAAAATGATGAAGTTGCTGAATCTTTAGGTGAACAATACTTACCTAAATTTGCTGGTGACGTTTTACCAAAAACCAAAACAGGTACTACGCTTGCGCTTGCTGACCGTTTAGATACATTGACAGGTATTTTTGGTATTGGTCAGGCGCCTACAGGTTCTAAAGACCCGTTTGCATTACGCCGTTCTGCGATTGGTATTTTGCGTCTTGTGACTGAAAATGATTTAGATGTTTCGATTGAAGATCTAATCAAACTTGCACTTGCTGCTTATGGCGATGTGATTAAAGATCACGATAAAACTTTAGCGGATGCTGTTGCATTCCTTGAAGGTCGTTACCGTGCGAAATACGAAGACCAAGGCGTGGCTGTAGATGTGATTCAAGCTGTTCAAGCACTTTCTCCAAAATCGCCACTTGATTTTGATAAACGTGTAAATGCGGTAAATCATTTCCGTGACTTACCTGAAGCTGCTGCGCTTGCTGCTGCAAACAAACGTGTTGCAAACATTCTTGCAAAAGAAGCTGCTCCTGAAGGAAATGTCGTTGAAGCAAACTTAGTTGAAGATGCTGAAAAAGCATTGTTCGCTGAACTTGCGAAAATCACACCTGTGGTTGAGCCGTTATTTGCTGCGAAAGATTACACTGCTGCGTTGTCTGCACTTGCTGCACTTCGTGCGCCTGTTGATGCGTTCTTTGACGGTGTGATGGTGATGGCAGATGATGCTGACCTAAAAGCAAACCGTTTACGTATGCTTGCACAACTTCGTGACTTGTTTACGAAAGTGGCTGATATTTCAGTGTTACAGCACTAAGTTTAAGCATTAATTAAAAACTCGCTTTAAAGCGGGTTTTTTTATGCCGTTTGAAATCTAGGTAAAATCCTGTTAGAAATAGCGGGATTTTTTGATAAGAACAATATATGAAAAGTATTACAGTCAATCATCCTTACCGCCCAGATCTCTATCTTTTTATCTTACATACAGTATTGATGGCATGCAGCTTTTACCTTTGGAAGGTTTATCCATACATTCCAAACAAGCCAGATATGGGTGCTTTATTCTTTTTGATTATTTCTGTTTTGGGTGGATTTATTGGAATCGTCATCCTTGCGGTGACTTTGCCAAGATTAGACCGCACTGTGCGTTACTTAACGCTTTCAAAATTTGTTTTAAGTTTGGTGTATTGGTTGTCGAGCACAACCATTTTCGTTTTATTGGGCAGTACTAAATTTATATTCAATAATCCCCTCGTGCTATTTGTCTTCGTTTTTCTATTTTTTAGCAGCCTGTATTTTTCAGTAATTCGTGTTGCAGATATGCGTAAGAAAGATTGGCTCATTATCGGTGGAGTATTGGGTGGCCTTGTGTTGTTGTTCTTTTTGCCAAAACTTTAATCGCTAAATAAACCAGCTAAGGCTTCATGGGTTATTTAGAATAACGTCCTGATAATTCAATGAGACGGTTTGAAATACGAGATCAATCACCAAGCTAAATCACTTCTTAATACATCAATGTGAAAAAGATCTGCTGTTGCACTCAATATCTCGTTTTAAATAAAGTTGAATAAGACTTGAGCAAATAAATCTCGGCATGCTAAAAATAACTCAACCTGAATAAAATGAAATACCTATGATGAATAAAAAATTACTTAGCTTTGGATTATTGATCCTATCTATTTCTTCTGCAAATGCTGGAACGGAAATGACTCATTCTCAAATCATCATTTCTTCACCTGATACCGTTGCAAGTTATGATTGCGCAGGACGCTCAGTGAATATTCCTGCTCCAGATAGCCGTATTACTCTAAAAGGCAGTTGCCCGATGATTACGGTTGCAGGTCCAAATACAACGGTCTATGTAGAATCAGTCAATAAAATCAATATTTATGGACCAAATTCGAAAGTGTATTATCAAAAAAGCACCCATCCATCACGCCAAGTCAGCATCAATGCCGTTGGTCCAGGAAGTGCAGCCTATAAACGTTAAATATTAAGTGAATGAAGTTGAATTTGGGCTTAAGACTTAAATCTATAGCCAATAATTCACCAATTCCCTATACTCAATCCAACAACACTCAACAAGAATGAAACTTATGAAATTGAAAGCATTCCTTTTGACTGGTCTTGCGGGTCTAACACTTTCTGCATGTACATCTGCACCAACGATTCCACAACTTGAAACAGGTGTATTACAAGAAGTTCAAAACATTGATGTCTACCCAGATACCACAGATAACAAAGCAAAACTGACTAAATTTGTAGATAAATGCGTGATTGAATTTACAGGCAATTTAGAAGAAGCAAAATCGGTTGAACAGTGGTCATTTAAAGGCTTAACCCTAATTTCAGGTGGTACAGCAACCTTTGCCAAGGATGGTACAAGTTCAGCGCACAATTTTGATTTAAATGCAGCGGATGTACAGAAAAACTTCCTTGCATTACGCGGTCATTTTGCTAAAGATGCGCTTACACAATGTGAATAAATAATAAAAACCATATCTCCAAAATGGAGGTATGGTTTCATGTTTTCCTTGAATCTTGAACAATAATTCGTTCAAACCCATAATTTTTAATCATGAAAATCGTAACTAGCACCACACCACAGCAACGCGCAAAACACATATAAGCCACTGTATTTTCATAAAATTACAATACTGCATTAACTTAACCAAGTTTCCACACTTCAAACTTCCGCGTATCTGAGCTGTTATTGCATTGTGTGACTTATCGCACAAAACCACTTTTTGCTTTTTTTTACTCTTAAGATGTCCTCTGCTCCAAAAGCGCTAATGCTGAGTGCAACAGCAGCGTTCAATAAAAGAGGACAAATGCAAAGATGAAACCTTTATTTAAAACAACACTGATCACCGCAGCATTATTCGCAACCACTCCACTATTTGCGAACACCGCAGTAGAAGCCAATGCGAAAGTTGAAACACAGCAACCGTCTGTACTGCAAAATCTAAAACAAGACATTAATCAGTCTGCGCATACAGCGGGTGACAAAATTGAGAAAGGCGTCGATAAGACCAAAACATTCACCCAAGAAAAATGGCAAGACACCAAAGAATTCAGTGCTGACAAAAAGCAAGATGCAAAAAATAAATGGGCTGAGCTAAAACAGTCTAAAGATGAAAAGTCGGATGCAGCGAAAGCCAAGATCGATGCCAAGGCTGAGCAAAACAAAGCCAAGCTTGATGAGCGCAAAGCACAGCTCGATGAAAAAGCTGCAAAAGACAAAGCAAAACTTGATGAACGTAAAAGCAATGTCGACAACAAAGTTGATCAAACCAAGAGCTATTTAGGTGAAAAAGCTCAGGAAGGTCGCCAATTTGCCAGTGAAAAATGGCAACAAACCAAAGCGAATTTCCAAAAAGGTCAAGAAGCCAATGTGAGTGGCAGTAGCAATGTACAGTTGCAAACGCCTGTCGCACAAGCTGAAGTCCATAGCTCACATGAAGCCAGCTTAGGTGCTCACAAATAAATAAACTGGCTTTCATACCCTCTCCTCCAGAGAGTAGGCTCACCCTTCAGTGGGCCTTTTTTTTACCCTAGGCAAAATACAAACGTGTACAAAGCTGTCATTTGCTGTATTGATTTTGCTACGGCAGGTTTTTTTCGCTGCAATTTTTCCTATAATGCGTTAAAACCGTTCATCAGATAGAAAATCTATAAAATTCAGAGGTGAAGCTGTGAAAATTTCATTAAAAGCAACGTTATGCCTAAGCTTAATATTCACGACACCCATGCTTTGGGCACAAGAAAAAACAGCAGCGCAAAGTACTGAGCAACAAGCGAAAAAGCCTGTGAGCCCTTATGGCGATAATCCAAATTTATTGCATGTGTGGGCCTATAAAGCCCAAGAAGGCGTGGTCGGTGCTGCTAAAAATATTGGTGAAATGACTGAACGTGGAATTTCTAAAATTAAGCCTTCGGTTGACCAAGCTTGGGACAATACGAAAACTGCTACTCAAAATACAGTGCAACAGGTTGATCAGGGCGCACAGCAAGCCACTCAAAACGTCAATGAAAAATTGAAACAAACCCGTGAAAATATTACAGGTAAAACTAGCCAACCTGCGCCCATTAGCCAACAGTCGTTGAGTGAACCGTCTTCAGGCAATACAATCAATACGGCTCCGAGCAACAATGCGGGACAAAATAACAATCAATATCCACAAAGTAGTTATCCATCGAGTTCGACGTCTACGACGTATCCAGTGACTGATTTATAATTTAACACCACATTTAAAAGCTCAACTTTAGTTGGGCTTTTTTAAAACCAAAATTGAATGCTGTTGGTCTTTGACCTATGCCTATAAAAACAATGAATTAATGAGAAAAAAATGCGAATTTTATTTGGTATCTTGCTTGGTATTCTGCTCTGCGTTGGCTCTTTGATTGGCTTACAACGTTTTCCACAATTGTTAAAAAGTTATCCACAGTTGCAGGCCATTTTTCCCCAATTGTACAATTCTCACCAATATAACCATGATGCCGAAGGTAAATTATTACAAACCTTAGAGATGCTAGATGACGAAGAATACAAATCGACTGAAGGCAATGAAGCGACACTGTATCAACTCGATGGTCAATGCAAAATAAACCTCTATGTTTTTGGTGAATCCAATCAATCCCTAACAAGTTTCTATTTTCACAATGATCAGATTTTACGTGCCTATGAGACAAATTTGATCTACCCAAATGGTGGCTTTAATCCTGTACCCAATACCAAAGATCCTTTTAAACTCGAAAAAAGTTATTTACGAATCATGATGCCAAACAGTATCAAGACTGAACTTGAATTTGAGCGGATCAAACATCACTTCAATGCTAAATTTTTGAAAAAATGCTGAAATTTAACTATTAAATTAAGCATTAATGCATTAAGCAGTAGGCTTGAGATATCGCCTACGTACAAACGATGCTGTACAAATTTGAATAAGCATCAACAGGCAAAATGGATAGTCAACCCAGACTGATAAATGATCAATATGAGCAACCTCTCCAAAGACAGAAAAATAGACCTGTCCCACAATAATAGGCACTACAACAAGCCATAGCCCCCAATACCAATAGAGATTCAAAAAATCAATAAGCGCTAAGACGAAATGCGCAATAAAAAATACCGAAACCAGCACAACTTGTAAGGTCGGCATGAATTTATGAACTTCAAAATCAGGATTCTGGAATAAATAATTTTCACTGATATTTAGTACATAACTGTACCATGCCCAAGTGATGCATGCGGTAAAGAGAATCAGCATGCAAAATAATCTTAAACTTTTTTATTGGCAAGATCGACCTGCATAGACATTCCTATTTATACGGAGCTTTGTTCAAAAATAATATTCCTTAAACTCGATTTTAATTGACCTGTCGAATAACCATCCCCGCTTTAAAGGCCTCTACATTTTCCACCAATTGCTGCACAATGCGTTGTCGCGCATCGACGCTTCCCCATGCACTATGTGGGGTAATGATTAAATTTGGAATACTTGGGTCGAGCAACACATTGCCCTGCTTTGGTGGCTCAACCGTCAAGACATCGGTTGCTGCGCCTGCGATCCTCCCTAATTTTAATGCCTCAGCTAATGCCGATTCATTGACAACACCACCTCGTGCACAATTGATCACAAAGGCCGATGCTTTCATTTGAGCCAAGCTTTCATGATTGAGTAAATCACGAGTTTCCTCGGTTAAAGGACAATGCAAACTCAGAAAATCGACCTGCGCCAGCATCTCAGAAAATGCCACTCGCTCAGCCACCATAGGTCGATTCGGTAGCGCACCAATCATAATTTTCATGCCAAAAGCTTTAGCCAAATGTGCCACGGCTTGCCCCAATTCGCCATAGCCGACAATCCCCAAAGTCTTACCAGCCAACTCAATAATTGGAAAATCTAGTAAGCAGAACTGATCCGCTTTTTGCCAATTTCCCTGTTGAACCGCCCGATCATACTGTCGAAAGGATGTCGCCAAGTTCAACATTAACATCAAGGTATGCTGTGCGACCGCAGCGGTGCCATAAGCTTGGCAATTACACACCACGATGCCTTGTTGCTGCGCGTGTACAAGGTCAACGTTATTGGTGCCAGTGGCAGAAATCAAGATCAGTTTTAATTGCGGATTGAGCTGCATGTGCTCAGCATTGATGTGTACTTTATTGCTGATAATCACATCAGCCCCTTGTATGCGCTGAGCAACCTTTGCAGCCGTTGTTGCGGGATAGAGCCTCAAGTCATCAAACTGTGCTTCTAGTCCGCTAAAATCTAAGTCTTGTTTATCTAGAGACTGATAATCTAGAAATACCGCTTTCATGGCTGCTTCCCTTCTGGCCGATTATAAAGATTCGATTGTGAATGATTAAAACCTGTGATGCACCAAAGTGCAATCGAACAGCATATAAAAAAACCCGCTATTTCGCGGGTTTATCGAGATGATGTTGCAGTGAATTTCGAATTTTGAGTATGACATAAATGGTCAGTATCGTAAGTAACAACATACTGCTGCTAAAAATCAGTATGCTTGAACTAACCCCCTGTGCATAGGCTGAACCCATGGTCAGCACTAAGATGAATAATACAGCAAGCATCTGCGTTGAATGCATACTGATACCCCTCATATTCCTTATGATGTTCTGGGCAGTATGATTGTTTTTTATACTACCTTTCTCTCATCATAATCCCTTCCGACAAATTAGCAAGCTTTGGATTTTCAAACAAATGCCGAGCTTAAATCTGTTCGGGCTGCACCACAAACTGGCAAGATGCATCGGCGTTTTCGACAAAGAAGACTTGACCAAATTCATCGCTACTCAAACGCAGTTCTTTATAGTTGAGCGTGTAATAGCCCACATATTTCTGCATTAAAATCGGATGCATACCTGTCGCCAGTTCATCTTGAGCTAAGACCAATTTCATTACCTGACGGTCATTCATCACCACCATGTAACGCTCATCTTGGACTTGTACGTATACCAGACCTGTGCCCTTCGGCTGCAAAGGGATCAAAAACTTGTGATTCAGTGCAATCACACCGGCTGCATAGCTTTCAATTTTTTGGCTAATCACGTTAAACACTAAACCATGATCAAACTGGTCGAGTAACAGGTTACGATTATCCTGTGGCACAAAAGTTGTGATCCCCAACTTTTGCAGATCTTGCTCACTGACTTGTTTGTTATTAAACAATACTCGTAATAAGGTCTGCTTTTGTTTGGCATCAAAAAATTGTGGATCAAGCTGAAACGAATTACTTTTTAAAATTTCACCCAAGGCATCACGATGGCGAGTCAGCAAATTTTCGATGACTTTTCGATAGTAGAATTTGCTGTTTTTCTTAACCCGACGCATTTTTTGATAAAAATACGGCGCATCAAATGGATGTCTTAAGAAATCATTTAACAGTTCTGAACTCGCCAATACCGCAATGGCATCATGCCCTGTGAACGGCAGATGCAACACATGCACATGCGGAATTAAAGCCTGTAGTTTTTCAAAATGCGCGCGATCTTCTGGACAATAAGGATCATACACCACGATATATTCGCGTGTAGTCGATACGTCTTCAGCAAATACCCGCATATTAGCATGCAGATTGGGTTGAAAGAACATGCCATAGCGAGTATCGACAATGTCATCAGGGTCTATGGAGTACTGCGGCACCATACTGACCACACGCTGAAATCCAAATAAATTGGCATACTTAATGGCCGCATAGCCGCCCATGGAACCACCATAGGCAATACGCATCTCAAATTGTTCGAGGATCGGCTTGATGGCTTGATACATCGGTTGCATTGACGATGCTGGAAACCACGATTTTTGTTTCGGCATCACACCGATCACATTAAAATCATATTTTTGCAAAGACTTCTCGGCATTGATGCTCAAACCCTTGGCACGGGTAATCAAATCACCGAAGGAGAAAATAAGCTCACGAGAATTGCCAGGCTGAAAAATGACACGAATTTGATCATCTTCAAAAATGATGTGCTTTTCCATTGTGCTTTGCTCCAGTCCTTGTTGCGTCACGCTTTTCCTTCCTTGTTGCATTCAAAGTTTATCTTGTTCCGAATATGCTATTTTATAGAGGCCATACAGATTAAAAAGTGCAGAATATGACACATTCAATACATCCTGCCGCACAACAAGGCTTTAGCTCTGCAGCTGAACTCTATCAACAAGCCCGCCCTGACTACCCGATTGAAATCAGTGCGTGGCTACAACAACATTTAGCTTTAGCCCCTCAAGCCCATCTGGTGGACTTAGGCTCAGGTACAGGCAAATTTCTCGAGTATATTCGCCCACTCAGTGAAAATATCACCGCGATCGAACCTGTGCATGAAATGCTGCAACAATTGCAGAAAAAACATCCGCATATTGCAACTTTAGCCGCCCAAAGTGATCAGATTCCACTGCATGATCATTCTGTAGCAGCGGTATTTTGTGCCCAATCATTTCATTGGTTTGCCACCCCTGAAACCCTCAATGAAATCAGTCGTATCTTGGTTCCCAATGGTGATCTTGTTTTGATTTGGAACCAGCGTGATATCCAAGTCAATTGGGTCAAACAACTCGCTGATGTCTTGAGTGAACTCGAAGGTGACACACCACGTTATCATAGTGGGCAATGGCAAAAAGTGTTTGAACAGCAGCAAACATTTAAATTAATTGCCGAAACGACCTTTCAACAATTGCATCATGGTACAGTGGAACACGTGGTTTCCAAACGATTATTGTCCACCAGTTTTATTGCAGCGTTAAGCACGGATGAACAACAAAAACTGAAACAACAATTTGAAAATATCGTGGCTGAATCAACCCAAAAGACTGCGCAGGATTTCATTGATTTCCCCTATATCACGCATGTCTATATCTTTAGAAAAACACATTAGGACACGATTATGCTCTTGCCAATCTCTTTAAAAAAACTCAGTGTCATCTTCCTCATGGGTACAGTCTTAGGACTCACTGCATGTGAAAAATCATCAAAAACGGTGGAACAAAATAGTGAAATCAGTTCCGACGATCAAATCATGAAAGAGCTGAGTAGTGATCCTATTAAAAACTTTGCCAAGACCCCAGATGATCTACACGACTTAACGCTTCTGACGCAATATGACGAGAGCTTTAGTCAAATTAGCGATGAGATGGAAGATGAGCTGATGAAACTGCGTGAGGAAGGCAAACTCACCGATGAATTTTCTACACAGCGTAAGCGTGACAACATCCAATCGGCATTAAATATGCTCAAAGAACTCGAAATGAAAACTGAACAAGGCCGTTACATTCAAGGTTTGATGTATCAGTACTGGGACAATCAATCACAAATTTATCGTGAGAAAAATCAAGCAGCCGATGGTGAGTTAAAAAATCCTAGTGATAGTGTCAAAGGTCTCGGTCAGTTTATTCATGCACAAGAACAATTGGGACATTGGCAGGAACAATATCCTGAACTACAAAAAACTCGACAGCCTTAATCTTCCAACCCTGTTGCAATCTATTCACCCAAATTCAACATGGATGAATGAGAAGGTGACACGAGCTTAAAACTCAACCTCAAGGGCAAATTCATGCCCTTGAGGTGATTGCTCAATCTTAATTTGCGCTATGGTCGTTCAGCATATTGTGGTAAATCGCCTGCGATATCATCCCATTCAGCTTTGGATGCGACAAAGATATGACAGGTCGGTTTCTGTGTCAGAGGCGTGTCTAAAGTGCCTATACGTAAGCGATAGTAATCCGGAGTATCGGCTTTAATACTCATAATTGGTGAACCACATTCCCCACAAAAACAACGCTGTGTGGTTGGTGAAGATTTAAACTTTTTCAATACCTGTTCACCCGACACAATTTTGAAATCTGCTTTGGCTATTGGAGCATTGGTCGCAAATGCCGTACCATTGGCTTTTCTGCACCGAGAACAATGACATTGCACGATCTCACCAATCGGACCATTGATCTCATAACAAACCGCTCCACACAAGCAGCTTCCGGTATATTGTTCTTGTACGCGCATAGTGGTCTTTCTTAGAAGAATTTCATCTCAAAATATCACAACTCCTCAGCAAGATTGTGACAATTTGAAGCGCTTAGTTCTGCAAAGAAACCAGATAGTTTTGAACCCCTTCACCCGCTGCTCGACCGGTTGCAAGACATGCTGTCAGCAAATAGCCTCCAGTAGGCGCATCCCAATCCAACATTTCCCCGCAGACAAATACTGCAGGATTGCTCTGCAATTGTAAGCCATCATTTAGGACTGAACGCTTCACACCACCCGCGCAGCTAATCGCCTCATCTATCGGGCGAAATCCGTCAAGTTGAATATTTAAGTGTTTAATTTTCGCTGCAAGTAAGGCTGGCTCATGCCATAAAGATTTATCTACCAATTCACGGACCAGCGCAGCTTTCGCCGCATCTAAACCGGCTTTACGCCAAACATTGGTTAAAGACTGCTTCTTCGAAGGCTGTAGTTTCTTTGCCAATTGCTCAACACTTTGATCTGGCAATAAGTCCAAAGTTAGCTGCATGGGCTGAGCAGATTTCACCTGTTGACGCAGTGCTCGACCTTGTTTGTAGATCAATCCACTTTCCAGTCCATAGTGTGAAATGATGATATCGCCTTGGGTTTGCTCTGCATGATCGACCCATGCATTGACTCGCTTTAAAGGCTGTCCAAACACAGGCTGCATGAACTTCGACCAAACACGTTCCACGCCTGCATTACTGGCCTGAAAAGCTTCAATGCTCTCAGGCTGTAGCCATTTTTGCCATGCGCCATCACTGCCTAAACGTGACCAAGACACTGCGCCACACGCCATAATAATCGCATCAAAGCCAAGCGCTTGATTTGATCCATCAACAAGGTTTTGAATTGTCAGCTGATTGGACTGTAAGTCCAAAACTTGATGTCGATAATGAAACTGCACCCCATCTAGACTGAGACGTTTTAACCATGCACGCAGCAAAGGCGCAGCTTTCATTTCAATAGGAAAGACCCGACCCGATGAACCAATATAGGTTTCAATGCCCAGCCCCATCATCCATTGTTGAATCCATGCTGCATCCCACTGCTTAACCCATGGGCTCAGCCATTCCACTTGATCATAGCGCTGCACAAATTGTTCAACGGGTTCTGCATGCGAAATATTCAGCCCCGTCTTGCCCGCCATTAAAAATTTACGGGCTGCCGATGGTTTTTGCTCATAAACATGAATGTCATAGTCAAATTGGCTAAGCACTTCCGCCGCCATCAATCCCGCAGGACCTGCCCCAATGATTGCAATACGCTGAGTCATGCCCAATTATTCCGCAGATGCTTCGGTGGGTTGCTTACCTTGTAGCGGCTGAAAATCATCAAAACGTGTGGTGTAATCTACAGGCTTGGTAATGATTAGCTGCTGACAGAGTTCACCACGTTCTAGATATTTAATTTCAAAATGCGTGCGTGCTGAAGTGGCTGCAATTTTTTCCTTAACAAATGGCAGTTTCCATACATCAATCAATTGCTGCTGTGCTTCCTCAATATATTCAGGAATATTACTCGCCAAGGTAATCTGACCACCCGGCTGCAAACGCGACAATAAAAATTCAAAAAACGGCATATTTAACCAGCGCTGTGCAGGATTATGCGGTTCAGGGTTTGGATACAAAATAAAGAATTGCTGTACTTGCGCAGGATGTAAGGCATGTACTACCCAAGGCAATGCATCAGCATGAATTGGAGCTAAATTGCTTTGCCCTTCAAGTTGATGCTGCTTTTGCATTGCCACAAATTTTTCACGTGTCCGCTCAACAGCAATCAATTGAAATTCAGGGTGATTGGCTGAAAACAATAATGCATGTTTACCTTTACCAGCCCCAATTTCCACACAAATCGGCGTGGAATCAATCGGCTGAAAATCACGGGGAGCTCGCATACGCTGCGCTTGAAATTGACGAATAGGCATAAACAGATCAAACTAAACAGAACGGCATAAGTCTAACAACTGCGACTGTATTTGCCTAATTGAATCATCCGTTTTTGCTGGAGTTAAGCATGCCCACCACCATGAATTGTCCACGCTGCGGCGCATTGACGACTTGGGAAAATAATGAATATCGCCCGTTTTGCTCAGATCGTTGTAAATTGATTGATCTCGGTGCATGGGCCAATGATGAATATCGTCTGCCGACACAAGATGCACCTCAGGCCGATGGTGGCCGTGAAGAAGACCAATTCTAAGGACTCAAGTGCATAACCCTATTATTTAGGTAAATAAAACAGGAATCCGTTTGGATTCCTGTTTTGTTAATTTAAGTTTCTCAATCTAGTTGCTTAACCCGCTTTACCAGCAACGAAAGGATTATGTTGTTTTTCATAACCAATGGTACTCATTGGACCATGCCCTGAAATAAACTGCGTGTCATCCGGCAAGCTAAAACATTCACGCTGAATGGAGTCGAGTAATTGTTGATGGTTACCACGTGGAAAATCTGTCCGGCCTATCGAGCCTTTAAATAACACATCACCCGTCCAGAGCACGGCATATTTTGCGTTATAGAACATGACATGACCCGGTGTATGCCCCGGTGCAAAACGAACTTCAAACTCTTCAGCACCCAGCTTCAAGGTTTCGCCGCCTTCCAACCATTGGGTCACATGGACATTTTCAGGGATCGGGAAACCGTATTTCGCAGAAACCTCCTGAATCATGTCCAACCAAAACGCATCTTCTTTATGCGGGCCAATCACCGGAACATTCCATGCTTGGGTTAATGCCCCAACCGCACCCGCATGGTCTAAATGGCCATGCGTTAACCACAAGGCTTTGACCGTTAAACCAAGCGCTTCAACTTCAGCTTTTAATTTTTCAGGCTCTCCCCCTGCATCAATCAAGACCGCTTCTTTCGACTCAGAGTCCCAAACAATGGAACAGTTTTGTTGAAATGCCGTGACGGGTACGATTTTAACTTGCAACATAGGGCGAAAACCTCAAGGCGATGAATGGGCTAATGTTTGCTTTAAGGCATCAAGATTAGCTTGAAGTAATAAATTGAGCAATGCGACATGATCATCCCGCGCGTTTAATGCTGGAATATAACCATATTCGACACCGCCTGCAGCTTGGAAAATTTCAGCATTTTGCAGCGCCAACTCTTCTAGCGTTTCCAAACAATCCGCTGAAAATGCAGGGCTCATAACCTGTACCGATTTCACGCCTTGTTTGCCCCACTCGACCAAAGTGGCATCGGTATAAGGTTTCACCCATTCTTGCTTACCAAAGCGCGATTGGAAACTAATCTCATACTGTTCAGCAGTTAAACCCAAAGCTTGTGCAACCAAATGACCCGTCACACGGCAACGATCTGCATAGGGATCACCCTTATCGGCATAAGGCTGTGGAATGCCATGAAAAGACATCAGCAACTTATCCGCGACCCCATGCTCCGCTTGATAATCACGCACACTTTGCGCTAAAGCTTGAATAAATAGCGGGTGCTGATAGTAGTCACGAATAATACTCAAGCCCGGCAAATTGCGTTGCTGCGGAATCCATTGTGCGATCGCATCATATAGCGGTGCAGTCGATGTGGCTGAATATTGTGGAAACAACGGAAATAATAGAATGTGGTCTTGAGGCTGCTCAGCCAATTGCGCTAAAGCGGCAGAAATCCCTGGATTACCATAAGTCATGGCCGGAATCACATTAAGTTCAAATTCTGGATATTTTGCTGTGAGATGCTGTTTTACTGCGGCAACTTGCTCAAATAAAATTTCACGCATGGGTGAATCATTACCCCAAACCATGTCATAAGCATGTGCAACACGTTTAGGGCGAAATGGCAAAATGAACAAACGTAGAATGATTTGCCATATCGGTTTCGGGATTTCAATCACTCGCTGATCCGACAAAAACTGTTGCAGAAAACGACGCACTGCGGGCACAGTTGGCGCATCAGGCGTACCTAGATTCGCCAGAATAATGGTGACTTTAGCTTTCTCGACAGGCAACATTACGCTTTTTCCATCAATTTGAATGACGCTAATGTAGCAGCTTTTTATCTATTTTATAAAACAGATTAATATGCAGATTTAAATTGAAAAACCCGATCATTATCCAACAAATTACTTTCTAGTAATTTTTGACCTTTACTGGTTACTTGCCACAACATCCGCTGACGGTCATCTCGGCCATTGGGCACAATCCAGTCATTCTGCCGCATCTGGCTTTTAATGCTGTGTAAAGCCCGAATATTCACCTGAGCACGAGCAACCGCATGCGCACGAGGCATTTCAACGCGGGCATCTTCCAAACCTGTTTCGTTTAGAAATTCATTCATGCGTTTAGAGAAAAACTCTTCTGGGGTCGGATTGACAAAAGTTGAACCTAAAATCGAAAGCAACTGTGCCCAAGTCATTTTTTTCTGAACTTTCAGCTCTTTAAAATTGCCGTCTTGATAGGCATGCATGCGATATTCAAAAGAGAACACTTCATGCATAGACACTTTCGGTAAGCTCAGGAATGGGTCGACTTCTCGTTTTCCTGATTCTGTTTCGAGCTGTACCAATTTTGCTTTTAAGCGATCAATTTCATCATGCAAAGCTTGGGTATTTTGCGGACGAACCCAACCTGAAACAGGATAGCGCTCTAGCATTTGCGGCATGTTCAATCGCACTGCCATTTCTAAATCACGCAAGGTTCGATAGCTAAAGACTTGATCCACTTCATTTTGCAATAGCTTACGAAAGTCTTTGAATTTTTCACGTAGCTCAGGCTTTTCATCATGCAAAGAAAGATCACGTGAATTTGGATCTTCATGCATAAACACAATGACCGGCTTTTGTTTCGTCACTGCATAAATATATTCAAGGTGCATATAACCCACACCTGAAACAGACTGCTCGCCATACTGACTACCCAGTAAGATCACCACATAATCACAGTCATCAATTTGACGACGCGCAAAAGCCGTACTTAATGGTGTGCGCTGTTCCAACCCCCAAGAGAAAAAACCCATCCCTACAAGCGTCTGAGCCAAAATGATCCGTTCTGGCTGCATTTCACTGCCAGATGTGGAAATGAATACTTGATAACGCTTATCGAGCATTAGAGATCCTCTTCCCGTTGCACGCTATATCCAGCACTCAAAAAAGTGGTTGCTGAAACATACAGCATGACTACCCCAAATAGATTTAAATTGTTTTATCTAAAATCGTTCAATCACAATGATTAAAATTCTAAACTTGCCGCCTGAATATTGCAGATTTTCCAAGTGATTTGATCATCTTGAATTAAGCGTGCTACCACAGGTGTTAAGTTTTCCGCATTATTTCCACTGACATAACATTCGATACGCAGTGAATCTTGGCGGTTATGCTCAAATAATAACTCATTTTTAATCAAAATTTGGGCTGTTTGTCGTGCAACCGCAAATCCTGAGTCAATTAATGTCAGCTTCTGACCAAAAATATACTGAATTGCCGATTTTAGGAAGGGGTAATGCGTACATCCAAGCACTAAATAATCTGCACCTGCATCTACAACTGGCTGTAATATCTCAGTTAATGTCTGCAGGCAAGGCTCAGTCATTTGCGCCCCCGCTTCAACAAAGGGCACCAATTCCAAAGAAGTCACTGACAAAACTTGCACCCCTGCAGGTTCAGCAAATCGCTGCATGACATCTTTGATTAATTTACCCCGAAAAGTCGCAGGCGTTGCGAGGACAGCCACAGTTTTACTTTTGGTCTGTAATACCGCAGGTTTTAAGGCTGGAACCAAGCCAATAATCGGAAAATTTTCACCGTAGTGTTCACGCAAATAATCCAAACTAAATGCCGATGCCGTATTGCATGCCACCACCGCGACTTTACACCCCTGACGGTATAACCACTCAATCGCATGTGCAGTCAGTTCACGGATGTCCTGATCTTGACGCGGGCCATAAGGGACATGTGCCGTATCTGCAAAATAAACAATCCGTTCATTCGGTAAATAACGTGCAATTTCCAACGCAACAGACAAACCACCAATACCTGAGTCAAATACCCCAATAGGCGCATCAGCAGTCGCTTTTGGCATGGGTACATTTAAGGGGTAAATGGGATGAATGGCGGTCATAGGGTCACTTTAATTTAGATTCAGAATGACAAGGTGGAAAGCTTAAACCTCAGGTGCCTAATTGCAAGTGCAAATCACCACTTTGTAACACTAAAATGGACTCCCCTTGCTCATTTTCAAGCAGCTCACCCATCTCGACTAAATGAAAAAATGCAGCACGTTGAATTAAGGCATTTATACCAAAACGAACATGCACATAAGGACGTAGTTCACCCTGATATTCACGCATAAAAATCGGATGTTCCTGATCAACAATAATCAGGTCTTGGGTGGTTGTGGTGAATTGAATATAGTTTTTAGCGTCAATCTCAACGTGATCCACCTGATTGACAAATAAAGGCTCATCTTCCACCTGTATTTCAATTTGTTCCACAGGGGTTTTTAAATAGAATTTCCCATCTTCTTTCCAAAGCACGGTTGAGAACAGATCAATGAGTGCTTGCCGCTTGATCAATTGACCATCGTGCCACCATTCTCCATTGGCTAAAACCTTCAAATCCATTGCACCACAATGCTTTGGATGCCATTGATCTAATGGAGGGATTGACCTTTTGTGACCGGACTGTCCATCTTTTAAGTATTGTGCAATGTTCATTAAATTTCTATCATCCCTATTAATGAATTTTTTCGTCGGGTTTTCGTTCAATTGCTGCTTCATCCGCCTAATAAATACCTTAGTGACGGAAAAATAATATGATTCAGCCAATTGGCTAGAACTCGGTTTAAAACTATACTAGCCCACAATATCAAAGACACGATAGAAAAATTGTGTCTGGGCATTAAGAACACTCATGGCAGCACCATTTAAATGAATTGAATGGATGCCACCTTCCGAAATATGAGGAGTCCTACATGGAACACATCGAACGTGAATCGATGGAGTTTGACGTAGTTATCGTCGGTGCAGGTCCTGCCGGCCTATCTGCTGCGATTAAAATTCGTCAACTTGCAATTGAAAATAACCTAAACGATCTGTCCGTTTGTGTCGTGGAAAAGGGCTCCGAAGTGGGTGCGCATATTCTATCAGGTGCTGTGCTTGAACCTCGCGCAATGAATGAATTGTTCCCAGATTGGAAAGAACAAGGTGCACCTTTAAATGTGCCTGTGACTGAAGATAAAACCTTCTTCTTATTGTCTGATGAAAAATCACAAGAAGCACCACATTGGATGGTGCCTAAAACCATGCATAACGATGGCAACTATGTTATTTCGTTAGGTAACGTGGTTCGTTGGTTGGGCGCTAAAGCTGAAGAATTAGAAGTGTCTATTTTCCCAGGTTTTGCAGCGTCTGAAATCCTTTACCACGAAGATGGTACTGTGAAAGGTATTCAGACTGGTGACATGGGCATTGGTAAAGATGGCGAACCAACGCATAACTTTACTCCTGGCTATGAACTTCATGCCAAATACACATTATTTGCTGAAGGCTGTCGTGGTCACTTGGGTAAACGTCTGATTGCTCAGTTCAACTTAGATAAAGATGCTGATCCGCAACATTACGGTATTGGTATTAAAGAACTTTGGGAAATCGATCCTGCTAAGCACAAACCAGGTTTGGTGATGCACGGTGCAGGTTGGCCTTTAAGTGAAACAGGTTCTTCAGGCGGTTGGTGGTTATACCACGCTGAAAACAACCAAGTGACATTAGGTATGATCGTTGACTTGTCATACACCAATCCACACATGTATCCATTTATGGAAATGCAGCGCTGGAAAACACATCCACTGATCAAGCAATATCTTGAGGGTGGTAAGCGTATTTCTTATGGCGCACGTGCGGTTGTAAAAGGTGGCTTCAACTCACTACCTAAATTCACTTTCCCAGGTGGTAGCTTAATTGGTGATGACGCAGGTTTCCTAAACTTTGCGAAAATCAAAGGCTCTCATACAGCAATGAAATCAGGCATGCTGTGCGGTGAAGCTGTATTTGAAGCGATTGCTGCGGGTGTGGAAAAAGGTGGTGACCTTGCCATTGCACGTGTGACTGAAGGTGAAGACTTCTTCGCTAAAGAGTTAACTGCGTACACAGACAAGTTCAACAACAGTTGGTTGAAAGAAGAGTTATATAACTCTCGTAACTTCGGCCCTGCTATGCATAAGTTTGGTCAATGGATGGGTGGTGCGTTCAACTTTGTTGATCAAAACATCTTTAAAGTGCCGTTCACGCTGCATGACTTACAGCCCGACTTCAGCGCTTTAAAAACTGTCGATGCTGCGAACTTCAAACCGAATTATCCAAAACCAGATGGTAAAATTACATTTGACCGTTTGTCTTCAGTATTCGTATCAAATACGGTACATGAAGAGAACCAACCTGCTCACTTGAAATTGACAGATGCTTCTATTCCTGTACATGTGAACTTACCAAAATGGGATGAGCCTGCTCAGCGCTACTGTCCTGCTGGTGTTTATGAAATTATGGAAGAGAATGATGGTTCTAAACGTTTCCAAATTAACGCGGCCAACTGTGTACACTGTAAAACGTGTGACATCAAAGATCCGTCTCAAAACATTACTTGGGTAACACCTGAGGGTGGCGGTGGTCCTAATTATCCTAATATGTAATCTCTTTTGAGATTGAAATAAACCCGCTTAATGCGGGTTTATTTTTTAATAGACAATCACACTCTTTAAATAAATATTATTACAAAAAAACTAATTCCTATAAAAAATGAATTTCATAAGTATTTCATTTAAAATAATTATCAATGTATTATTTTATATCCACTAGATTTAGATATTTTATAAATAATTAAAATAAATAACCTCACTAAGCCTAAATACAAATTTAAATTTCATCTATATAGTAATATAATTTTTTAGACCCTTCAATTTTATAATAATTAATTTTAATTTCTCTAGAACTTTCCATATTACAAAGCTTACTTACAACTTCATCTCCTCCACCGTACATTGTAATTTCCTTATTTTCGATCAGAAAATTAAACGATGTCGGCTCTTCATGATTTCGATGAATTTTTTCCAACTTATATTTTAAAGTTAGATCTTTTATTTTAGAAAAATCAGTACTATTAAATGGGAAAATCCCCCTATTACACCCACCTAAAAAAAGCACTTGTTTATTTTTCTCGTATAAATATGCTATTTTTTCGTCATCAGCATATACATGCAAGCTAATGAGCATCATAAAAACTAATATATTCTTCTTCATTTTAATGGCCTACTCTTTCTAATTTGAGTAACCCCATATTGATCATACTGAACAGCATCACTTTGAAAATATGCATTATCAGGATGATGAGATAATCATTTTTTAGCCATCACATTATAATTTATTCTGACCTAAAATACTGTAGCTCAATCAAATACTACACCTATATTTAAGTATTTTTTTATATCAGTTCGCGCCACCATACGGAATATCTTCCAGTATTCACACATTATTCAGCCATTAAAATTCCGCCCCAAAAACTAGATTCAACCATTCTAAAAAAACCACCAGTAAAACTAGTTTAACTGGTGGAATAAATTCTAATGATTCGCTACTTGCGCATCTAAAGTTCTAAACTTTGAATTGATAAAACTATAGGTTCCATAATATAAAAAAATCGCATTTCCGATTACATCTATTTCATAGCGCTTCATAATAATATTATTGATCCGCCCCTGACTAGCATTCAGCTCATTGCGAAAAACATCTCTATCTCTGCTATTCTTAAATTTAAGCGCAATAAGCCCAACCTCTTTGTTTTTTTCCTCCAGTATATAAATACGAGATTCTAATCCACAGATTAAGTGCACAGAGGGCGCAATTTTTTTCAGAAAATTTTTCTTTAAATCCTGTTCGGCAAATTTAGCTCTAGCAACGCCTCTTACTGCGCTGTGCATTTGCACAAATGCGTAATTATAAACATTCAATTCATGTTTTTCTTGAGCGCTGAAACTGCAGTTTGCGTAGGAAAGCGTGCTGGCAAAAAAGCATAATATAAAAATTTTTAAATTCAGATATATGTTCATAAAATTCCTCTGTTATAAAGTTCGCCCGTCCGCGTGTCATAAATGTTGTAATCTTTGATTTTTGGTCTGACCGCTTTGTGATAGGTAATTTTCGCTTTGACCTTCTTAAGCTCACTTTCACCCGACAATTCCAGCATTTTTTGGTTAAACACACTAAATCCTTTATGTCCAAAAACTTCTAAACAGCCTGCTGTGCCATACATATCATCCATTGAGCAGGTATCCGGCCCATCATGAATGAGGAAATTTCCTGTCACAATCCAAGCGCCGTTCTCGGCTTTATCTGTACTATGTAGAATATATTCTTTGTACCAGGTCAATTTATGAACCTGCTGATCCGCCAGTCCGGCGACTGACAAAATGGTATTGCCTTTTTTGTCGATTACGCAGCGTGGGCCGAATCTGCAAACTTTAAAGTAATATCCTTTTTTATCCTTGGTATACATATGCAGACGGTATAAAGGCACTTTAACCGCTGTATGCGGGCTGCCGTGAGGATAGCCCCACATATACATATAGCTGTTTGGAATCGGTTTACTCGCTAGTTCCAGCAAAACCTCATTCTTTTTGCAATTGGTGATGGCATTCTGTTTATTCGCCATTTCTTTTCTTATTTGTTCAAATGGATCAGACATCAGCAGCCACCATATAACTTTCTAATTGTAATATTTTCATTAAATCGGGTTCATCAGGGTCTTTCAAAAATGGATATTCTCGGTTGAATTTATTCACATCAAATTTTATTTTCTGCGCAGCAATGACAAATCGCTCAATATAAGGGATTTCCAGTATCTCGCATTGCAGTGCATAATCAACGATTGCTGAAATTTGATAAAAATCTGCATTATTTTTTTTGCAAAAATTTATTTTAAAGTATTCTATTCTTTTTTCGAAAATCGATTCGAACTGCGCATTCTCAAGCATGATCAACGTTTTTAAACAGTCTGTACTCTGATAAAAATGCGAACGGATTTCTCCATTAAAAAGAACCGTAAACGATTCAAAACCTGAAAATACAATGTGTTTCTGCTCAACATTTAAAATGTCAAATAATGAAAATACAGTAAATGGCTCATACAGTTTGCACATTGAATTCTCAAAATTGGAAAAACTGAAGCATTTTTTAAACAGCGCATTTAAGACTTCATCCATTTCCAACCGGCTACTGATAACAATATATTCATTGAACTGGTTTAAAATGTTCTCGTTATACACAGCTAGCACAGGAGAAAATTCTAATATTTTAGGATTATTAAATTTTTCAAAAAGATATTTAAAATCAGAACCGTTTAATGCTTTTTTTGCCTGCTTATACTGCAGCAGATCAATTAAAATATATGTATTCATTGTTTAGCCTTTTATAAAAAAGGTTAAATTTTTCAGAGATGATATCAAACACTCAACACAAATATTAGGCATCACGCCTAAATCAGCACTCTGCGTTTGCCCAGCTAAAAACTTATGCTGCCCTGCCTTAACTTCAAACTTACCGCTAGTTGTCGGTAATACACCCGCACTACTAATTTCAATCTGGCTACCACCAGCAGTTAGCACGATTTTTTTGCTCGCTTTGATTTCAACTTTATCTTCCGTAGAAATAATTTGAATACCCTTTCGTGCAATCAGATCCGCCCCATCTCCTTGCGCTTGGATTTCAACTTTGCCTTTACCAGCATAAGCTCTTAAGCCTTCTTGTGCTGCAAATAGACTGATCTTGTTTTGTGCATGGGCAATCAAGGATTTTTGGCTACTGAGGTTGATGCTATCGCCTGCACTTTGGCTGATCTGCCCATCCGCTGAAAGATGAATATCTTCCTGACTACTCACAGCAATGGAGTTTGGTGCAGATAAAATCATTAAGGCTTGTTTAAAGGCATCAGCTTTTTCTTTACTGCCTTTTTCGATTTGGCCAAGGAAGTTTTTCAGATTATCTAAGACTTCAAGCGGGTCAGTTTGCTGGTTTTTCGCCACTTCACTTAAGGCTTTACTGCTGTTTAAGTTGGCTTCGATTTGTTCTTTCGCCGCTTGTGCATCGAGGTGCATTGCTGCTGCTTGTTGTTGTGGGTGTGTGCTGACAAGGAGCCCTTGTCCTGCACGCACTGCGCCCCATTGGTCGGTTCTCAGTTCAAAGCCTTCGCCTCTTCCCTCACTTTCTGCGGTTTCTTTGGGATGACTGAGGTTTCCTAGGTTGAGCTGAGTGGCACCATGGGTACTTTGTAATTGTGTCGAGATTTGTCCTGTGGTGTCATCAAAGCGCAGTTGTCCAAAGCCTTCACCTTGGACTTCCTTACTTTTTATTCCAGCCAGTTTTTTGGTGTCTGGCAGTTTGCCTTTACTATCAAATTGGGTTGGACTGCGCTGTGCCTCATGTATGCGCCCCACTACAAATGGTCGGTCGATATTACCGTCAAAGAAATCGATGACCACGATTTCATTAATGCGCGGTAAGAAGCGTGTGCCATAGCCTTCGCCTGCCCATGGAGTAAGTACATCTACCCATGCAGAGTCCGTATCATTGTCATTGCTGCCTGCACCGCCATCATGGCTGTGGTCATCTCCACGGGTAAATAAAAAGCGGACTTTGATACGCCCCCATTCATCGACATGTATTTCTTCACCACTTGGCCCGACAACTTTAGCCCGTTGCGGATGGGTGCTTGGACGGTGTTCGAGTGGGTTATATGCAGGAACCGTCACAATATTGCGGCGTTGTAATGTGAGCTGATTGGCCTGACGCTCGGCCTGTTCATGGATCGGTTTAATGTTCCACTGACTTTGTTCAATCAGTTGATTGACTTGTTCAGAGAGGTCTTTAGGTAAGTTATTTTGGTTATAGAATTTTTTTTCTGTGATTAAAAATTGTTTGTCTGCACCACTGTGTTGATCGATTTCTGGGTGTTCATTCAATTCAAACCAATAACCGACTTGTGTATCACGCACAGTCGATTGTGCACTGAATTTTTTCGATTGTAGCTCGTGATAGCGCGTTAGGTTTTGATTCAGTTTTTCAATTTGGCTATTGGATGAAGCAGTGGCTTGATCTTCACCTTTTAAATCTTGCATCCATGCAGGGCTGACATGCCATGCTTGTTCCAAACTTAAGCTGGCATTGTCTTGGCTTTGGCTATGCTGATGTTTACTTTGAACTGAACCTGCGCCTTCTTCTTGGCTGAGTCCATCGGCTTGCCAGCGCTGCACATGGACCGCAGTCGGTTGAATGCTACGCTCACCGATCAAGCTGGTGATGCTGTCTTGTTTTTCTGTGGCGCTAGAGCGATGAAAGCGGATGCTACGACGGCTGAGTGCTTGATATTGGCTATTGTCATCAATCAGGCGAAGTTTTTGTTTTTCAATTGGCGCTGAGGAATGTGGTGCTTTCAGCTGCGCTTCATCGATGAGCCAATTGATGCCTTCACTGCGCCAAAGACGCGTTAAAAAGTCATAATCGCTTTCATTCGACTGCATGATGAAAGGTCGTACATCATAGTTCTGACTTAAACCGCTTAGATCTAGCGTTAGACTGGCAGCAAAGAGCGGACTTTTGCTTTGCCATTCTTTAAAGAGAGTCTCACTGACTTCGCGCACCGATTTGTTCATAAACACACGACTGTTGCGGCGTTTATGCCATAGCGACGTTGCGTCTTCTAGAGTGAGTTTATATAGGGTGAGTGAACCGTCACTCTGGCCTTGGGTGGCTTCGGTAATAATACCCGTGGTACGGAAGAGTTCGCCCTGATCGGTCACTTGATCAACGGCGACCTGTGCGCCAATAAATTGTTTTAGTGGAATAAGTGCATTCGTAGATAGGCAAATCAAAGTCGCTTGCAGGCCTTGGTTTAAGACATGCTCCCCATCAATACGTTGAATAAAAAGCTCGTCATTCAACGCAGGATTGGAAAATTGCACATGAATGGCACGTTTTTGGGCGGATAAGCCTAATTTTTCAAGTATAAGAGCAATCGAATTTGACATTTTAAAAGTCTGTTTTTTAAACTTTGTATAATTATGCTGCGAATGATATAGGCTAGCCATCAGACTTGACCAGCCTATTTTATTAATAAAAATGTAACATCTTAATAATTATTATTTTTTACAATCTCTTAAATTAACCTTTCTGAACCAAATAATGGAATTCTTTATTTCCATTTTCATCAAGACGTTCTTCTTGAAGCAAAAGCTCATGACCTAAATGCATACAAAATTTCGGAATATCCCAAGAGGTCGAATTATCTGTTGCAAAAACCTCCACAATATCACCCGATTTTGATTTACGAATGGCTTGATGCAACATCATCACAGGCTCAGGGCAACGTAAGCCACGGGTGTTTAATTGAATTGATGGGGGCACAGAAGGCTCAGACATTAGAAAACTCAGTATTAAAATCTAGGGCTATTTTAGCATAATCCTAACGACCGAATGTTAGCTTGAAAAATGCAGATGATAACGTCTTAAAATGACTTGATCGCTCATCATCTAGATCAACATTAACAATAGACAACTGTATTTTCTACGGTATGATAAAATCATCATTTATTAGATATTAAGAGTCTTTAGGAAAGATCATGCAAGAGGAATCCGGCCCGTCGTGGGGCATGCGCGGCTTACGTAAATGGCTGGGCACTGCACCAGAAACCCGTGACGAACTGTTGAAATTGGTACAAGATTCACGTCGCTTCTTAGAACCCGATACAGTTGCCATGCTCGAAGGGGTACTCGACTTACCTGCAACTAAAATCCGCGAGGTCATGACCCCCCGTACTGCGATGATCAGCTTACAAGAAGATGATGAGTTATTAGATATTTTGCATGTACTTGTTGAATCTGCACACTCACGTTTCCCTGTCTTTTCTTCAGACCAGCCAGACAATGTCGTCGGTATTTTATTGGCCAAAGATTTGTTGCCATTTTTGACAGAACCGACCACCAAAGTCGATATTCGTGCATTAATGCGCCAACCCTTATTTGTACCTGAGAGCGCGCGTTCTGACCAAGTTTTACGTATGTTGAAAAATACCCAAACCCATATCGCTGTAGTGATTGATGAATATGGCACAACTTCAGGCTTAGTGACTTTAGAAGACATTCTTGAAGAAATTGTGGGTGAAATTGAAGATGAACACGACAAAGTTGATGAAGAAGCTCAATTTATCATTCCAGATGAAGACCCGTTAAGTGCAAATACATGGTTGGTTCAAGCACTTACACCAATTGAACACTTTAACAATCTTTTAGATGCTGATTTTTCAGATGATGAAGTAGAAACTGTGGGCGGCTTACTGCTACAAGAAATGGGCTTGGTCAGTGATTTACAAGGTCAAGTGATTGAACTTGAAAACTGGGAATTTACCATTTTGGAGGCAGATGCACGTACTATTCATCTGATCCGAGCTGTCCGTAAATGAGAACCTACTTTGATAAGCTGCTAAACCACTCACAACAAAAAAAACAGCTACCTTTCATCTATCCTTTGCTGATTGCATTATTTTCAGGTGCCATCTTCAGCTTGTCGCTGGCACCTTATCATTATTGGTGGTTGGCAATTTTATCTCCAGCCATTCTGTATGCCTGCCTAAGTCAACGTGCACCTAAACAATCGTTTTTCATTGGTCTAGCGTATGGCTTTGGCTTATGGTTTGTTGGGGCTTTTTGGCTGTATACCTCGATCCATGTCTATGGTGATACCAATTCAGCACTGAGTGTTTTGATGATTGCCATTATGGCGATTGTGATGGGGCTGTTTACCGCAGTTCAGAGTTGGCTCTACCGCCGCTTCTTTCCAGAAACACCACTGACCTTTGCGCCACTGTGGGTGTTTTTCGAGTGGAGTAAAACTTGGGTCTTTACCGGTTTTCCATGGCTGTTTGCAGGTTATGCCTTTACTGAACGATTCCTCGATGGCTATGCGCCATTATTCGGGATCTTTGGGGTATCTTTCGCGGTCATTGTATTGGCCTGCGCCTTGGTTGAAATCCTGCGTAAACGCATCTTTTGGATTGTTCCATCTGCCCTTGTTTTGCTCGGTGCATGGGGTGCAGCGCAACTGCAATTTGTTCAACCTAAAAATGAAAAACCGCTGAGTGTTTCTTTAATTCAAGGCAATATTCCACAAGATTTAAAATGGTTAACAGAATACCAAGCTCAAACCTTAATGAAATATGCGTCATTAAGTCGGACCGAATGGGGGCGTGATGTCATTGTTTGGCCAGAATCCTCCATTCCAATGTTCCAAACCGATATTGAGCCGTTTTTAGATGCGATGAAAGTCCAAGCCAATAAAACAGGCACGGCTTGGGTGACAGGTATTCCCTATTGGGACTTGACAGAATCACAGCAAAACCAACACCCTATGTATTACAACACCATCATGGCAACTGGTGATGAATCTTCAGGTCTATACAAGAAGCAACGTCTAGTCCCCTTTGGTGAATACATTCCGCTTTCAGGGATGTTAAGTTGGGTACTGCCAGCCTTACAAAATGACCCGTCGATGAGTGGTTTTTCACGTGGTGCAAACAACCAAAAACCTTTGAATGTTAAAGGTCATGATTTAGGTGCGGCGATTTGCTATGAAGTGGCTTATCCCAACTTAACGCGCCGTAATGCCAGTCAAAGTGACTATCTCGTGACCATTTCCAATGACGCGTGGTTTACTGGAACGGCGAGCCCGCATCAGCACCTACAAATGGTTCAAATGCGTGCCAAAGAAAATGGCCGTTGGTTTATCCGTGCAACCAATACAGGGATTACCGCCTTTATTGATCATAATGGTCACATTGTGAAACAGGCACCGATGGATAAAGATGCAGTACTGCGTGGTGATTTACCTGCTATGCAAGGCGAAACACTTTACACTCGCTTAAGTGATTGGCCTGTGTTGATTTTCTCATTCTTGTTATTGGTTCTCGGTTGGATTTATCGCCCGCGTAAAGTTGATATTTCTTTTAAATCACGCCGTTGATTCCGCTACAAAAGATCAAAAAAAACCGAGCTTTGGCTCGGTTTTTTATTGATAAACGTTCAACGTGCCAGCTCATCCTACTTTTTCAAAGTAACTTGGTGCCTAGGGGAATCTCTGCATCAGGCACACAAAGAGCAACATGCCCCTCTGCATTATGAAAACCTGTGACCAAACACTCTGACTGGATCGGACCAATTTGTTTTTTCGGAAAATTCACGACAGCAACGACCAATTTCCCCACTAGATTTTCCGGCTGATACAGCTGTGTAATTTGCGCACTGGATTATTTAATGCCCAATTCCTCTCCAAAATCCACATGGAGAATGTACGCGGGTTTACGTGCTTGCTCAAAGACTTCAGCCTGCACAATTTTCCCCACACGTAATTCAACTTTCAAAAAATCTTGCCAATCAATCTGTTGCATTTTTCCCTCTTTTCTTCTCTTTGTTGTGCTTCATCTGACTATCTATGCATTATAAAAATTTGATTCAGGCTGACGATATGTGAAGCAGACATTCGATGCGTCAAAACGGACAAAGTAACGTCATCTTAGAACAAGTTTCACATTAATGTAGGCTAACTGTTCATTAGCACGAGACATAAAAAAACTGGAGCAAGCCCCAGTTTGGAAGGTTAATTTTGGGGTTATAACTGAGTAACTAAATAGGAAAGCATGGCAGCTAAAGACACCATTGGAATATATCGATAAAGACGAACAACCATTTGTTCGATGGCAGATGCATGTTCTTGTTTTAAATTTGCCACAGTCGCTTTTAATGCAGACCAAAAACTTAAAGCCAGTAATGAACTCATTAAGCTCATGGCAAAGAAGCCCACCATAATTTGGCTACTGCCCTCAGTGCTTTGCCATAAATACACAATGCCTTGACTGATCGGCAGAATACTTAAAATCAAAAGAACAGATTTCAGCATAGACCAATGAAATTGGTTAATTTCATCCGTTAATAATAATGCTTTCATACTATCCTCCATGGCTAAAAAAGTACCATAAAAGATATTATGCTCGGTTTTATTTAAATGAAAAGCCTATATTTATTCATATTTTGCGATTATTGTAATCAATAAAATTGGGAATAATTCTTATTATAAATATCACATATTTAATATTATGAAATTTAAAGTAAATTCAATAACTTAATATTAATTTTATAATTAAGATTTATTATCACTTCACTCAATATTGAAACACCCTATTAAGTGAAGTGATTAATTCCATTAAAACTGAATATATAATTATTCTCAGTTAATGTTTATAGTAAATATCGGCATCATTTTCTTCACCGCCAGACTGACCATCTGCACCAAATGAATAAAGATCATAAGGACGGCCTTCAGAACCTGGGATCACATATTGAATATCATTGTCCCAACTGTCTTTTGGATAGCCGCCTTTGATATAGCCACCCGGCAACCAGTTTTTAGCAGACTCAGGTTTAGTGACCAAAGCATTTAATCCGCCGTCTTGCATTGAAGGGAATTTACCATTGTCCATTTTGTATTGATCTAATGAGCCAGCGACACTTTTTAAAGTAATCGCCGTAGTATCAACTTTGGCTTTTTCACCACGGCCCATCACGTTCGGTACAATCAGCGCTGCCAAAACACCTAAAATGACAATGACCACCATCACTTCAATTAAAGTAAAACCTTGTTGCTTCATATTTTTTGTCTTCACTTGCATGTTACAAATCTCTGTTCACATCATTGTTCGAATGTTTTAAATCATATTATTCATATTCACGATTGGCAGCATCACAGCAATCACAATCACCAGTACAATACTCGCCATAAATACCAACATCAGCGGTTCAAGTAACGCCAATAAAGTTGAAATTAAGGTCGTCACTTCTCGGTCTTGCATCGTCGACGCACGTTCTAGCATCCGGTCTAATTCGCCTGAACTTTCACCACTTTTGATCATTTGTACCATCATCGGTGGGAAATAACCACTTCGCTCAAGCTGTGTTGCCAAATTACCACCTTCTGTTACTTTCTCTGCCGCAAGGTTGACCGAATCTCGAATCACCCAATTATTACTGACCGCTGCGCCAATTTTTAAAGCATCGACCAAAGGCACGCCAGACTTGGTTAAAATCGACAAAGTACTGGCAAAACGAGCGGCATTAATGCCTTTAGAAAGTTTGGAAAATAACGGTAATTTCAAGGTCAATCGGTCAAAGGCATAATGTCCCGCCGCTGTTCTGAGGAATCGAACCAAGAGAAAAATCGAGACTACGCTACCGACCAATAAAAATGGCCAGGCCATTCGAATAAAATCACTGGCTTTCATTAAAGCGACCGTTATCCACGGCAAGGCATCTTTGCTTTGGTCAAAGGTTTTGACAATATCTGGGACCACATAGGTCATGAGTCCCATCACAATACCGAAAGACATTAACATCAGGATGATGGGATAAATCATCGCACCCTGCACTTTTTTTTGCATGGCGAAGCGGTTTTCGGTGTAATCGGCAAGTTGGTCGAGAATGAGATCGAGATGACCTGAACGCTCACCTGCTGCAATCGTGGCAATATACAGTTCAGGAAAGCGTCCCGCTTGTTGTAGTGCGTTGGCTAAAGAATGTCCTTCCAAAACTTTAGAACGCACCGACATCAACAGGTTTTGCACATGGGCTTTTTCGTTTTGTTTTCCCACAGCACGAATCGCTTCTTCTAATGGTATTGCAGCGGCAACCAAAACTGAAAGTTGGCGAGTCAATAAAGCCAAGTCATAGGCATTCAGCCCTTTTTGAAACCAGCGCTGCTGCGCGTGTTTGTCTTTTTGCTCTATCGGATCGACAGCAACTGGAATGAGTGACTGATCTCTGAGCTGTTGACGAATTTGACGCGCAGAATCACCCTCAAGTACACCCTTCTGCTGCTTCCCTGAAGCGTCTATGGCAGTAAACTGATATGCAGGCATTGTAATGCTCTAATTTTCCAAAATTTCTATCAGCGCAGTTGCGTCTGACCATCAAAATCATTCATATTCTTAGATATAAAATATGAGCTCACTCTAACACAACTCCTTTACGATCACGACGAAATTTAATCAGGAACTTATCCACGTTTTATGGCAAATTCAGCGAGCATTGCAACACCTATTTACCGCGTTCGAGTCGCCGTTCCGGTATATTTATACGACTGCTTCGATTACAGCTTAAACCAAGAGCAATACCAACAAGCTGAAGTAGGTGCACGCGTTGCTGTATCTTTTGGTCGGCAAAATTTGACCGGTATCATCGTGGAAAAAATTGCTCCCGATGCACCACTCGATTCAAGCTTTAAACTCAAGGCCATTACCGAACTTCTTGATGATCGTGCCATTTTAGATGAGAAAGTTTTAAATTTATTGACATGGTCTGCACAGTATTACCAATTTCCGATTGGTGAAGTGATGCAAAGTGCCCTTCCGACGCTGTTACGCCAAGGAAAGCCCTATAATTTATTGGCACGGACATGGAATCTGATTGACCATAATGCTGAAGCCAAAATTAAACGTTCAGAGCGTCAACAAGAGGCGTATAAAATACTAAAATTACATCCCACAGGCACAGGTGAAAATCTTTTAAATTTGTCAGGTGTGGAAACCGCGACACTCAAAGCATTAGAGAAAAAAGGCATCTGCCAATGTGTCTTGGCGGAACAGGACTTTAGCCCGATGCCCATGAGCATGGCGCAAATGCCACTCACTGCAAATCCTGAGCAAAAGAAAGCCATTGATCGGGTGTTAAAGGCGCGTAATCAATATCAGGCATTTTTACTTGATGGTCTCACCGGCAGTGGTAAAACCGAAGTCTATTTACAAATCATGCAAGAGATTCTAAAGCAAGGCAAACAAGTCTTGGTTTTAGTGCCTGAAATTGGACTTACCCCACAGACCATCAGCCGTTTCCAATCACGCTTTCATTGCAATATTGCTCTACTACATTCGGGTTTGAACGATTCAAAACGTATGCAAGCTTGGCAAGCAGCGCAAACGGGCAAGGCGTCTATTATCTTAGGCACGCGTTCTTCGATTTATACCCCACTGCCGAATCTAGGTTTAATTGTGATTGATGAAGAGCATGATCTGTCCTTTAAACAACAAGAAGGCTTTCGCTATCACGCTCGGGATGTCGCACTTTACCGTGGGCATCTGGAACAATGCCCTGTCATTTTAGGTTCTGCCACGCCTAGTATCGAGTGCTATGCACTGGCGAAACAAGGCAAAATGACCGTACTGGAATTGAACCAACGTGCGGGCACTGCGGTCATGCCGAAAATGCACATCCTTGATTTGAAAGTGGCACAGAAACAGCATGGAATCAGCCAACTTTTGATTGGTGAAATCCGTAAACGGCTTGAAAAAAAAGAGCAAGTATTGGTGTTTTTAAACCGCCGGGGTTATGCACCTGTACTGATTTGTGAAAGTTGTGCATGGCAAGCTAAATGCCCACATTGTGATGCCAATTTCACGGTACACCGCACACCCTATCAACACCTACATTGTCACCACTGCGGCACCATTCACCGTATGCCAGAGCATTGTCCACAGTGTAATCACCAAGAACTGAAATCCGTGGGTATGGGTACAGCGAAGGTTGAAGAAAGCCTAAATGAGCTATTTCCGCAGCATGACGTTATACGGGTCGATCGTGATTCCACCAGTCGGGTCGGCAGTTGGCAAAAAATCTATGACAAGATTCAAAAAAGCGAACCTGCCATTTTACTCGGTACACAAATGCTGGCCAAAGGACATCATTTCCCTTACGTCACCTTGGTGGCGATTTTAGATATCGATTCAGGTCTACTGAGTGTGGACTTCCGTGCCATCGAGCGTACTGCACAGCTCATTGTACAAGTCACTGGGCGTGCCGGCCGTGGTGAACGTAAAGGCGATGTGTTTTTACAAACCCTAAGACCCGACCATCCGCTTTTGAATATCTTGGTCAATGAGGACTATCGAAAATTTGCCAAAGAAACCATGAAAGAACGGGAAATGGCACAAATGCCACCGTTTCGCTATGCCGCATTGGTGCGCTGTGAGTCCAAAAACCAAGAACTCAATACTGAATTTTTACAGCAACATGCCCAATTGCTGCGTCAGGACTCTGCTGGAATTATTGACATTTGGGGGCCGATTCCTGCCCCGATGGAGCGCAAAGCGGGACGTTATCAATCCCACATGGTTTTACTGTCTACAGATCGTGCGCGCTTACATTATTATCTGCGTTATTGGTGGCAAAACATCTTGCATAACAAGCCATCAAATATGAAATTGAGCCTCGATATAGACCCACAGGAACTCAGTTAAACGCGTACAATTCAGTCTGAAAATATCAGTCATACTGAATTGCAACTTTCGACCAAAAACACAACTCTAGGACGAGTAAATGTCACTACTGTTACAGATCACAATTTTCCTTGGCGCATCCTTATTGCTTGTCCCTTTGCTCAAGCGCTTTGGTATTGCAACGGTATTGGGATATCTGTTCACTGGTATTTTGCTCGGCCCCGATGTCTTTAACATTGCCGGTGATCCCCAAGCGATCCAAGATCTCGCTGAGTTTGGCGTGATCTTACTGATGTTCCTGATCGGCCTCGAACTCCGTCCACAGCGTCTATGGAGTATGCGTAGTTCTATTTTCGGCATGGGGAGTTTACAAGTCGGTCTGACCGGTCTTGTTTTAGCGCTAGGCAGTTTTTTTGCCTTACAACAAGGCATTGCAGCCAGTATCGTTATCGGTTTCGCTCTGGCACTCTCCTCTACTGCCTTTGTCTTGCAGATGCTGAGTGAAAAACAGCAATTAAACACCACCTATGGGCAACAATCCTTTTCGATTTTGCTGTTTCAAGATATGGCCGCAATTCCCCTGATTGCAGTCATCCCCCTGCTCGCAGGAACAGAATCATCACATCACGGAATCGCCTATTTCGCTGCAATCATTGCAACTTTTTCAGGCTTATTTTTATTTAGTCGATACTTAATGCGGCCTTTTTTCCGTTTCGTCGCGAAAAGTGGCGCGCATGAACTGATCACTGCTGTTGGCTTATTTATTGTGCTGGGTGTCGTGGTGTTGATGGATGTACTGGGCATCAGTACCACACTCGGAGCATTTCTGACGGGCGTGCTATTGGCAGACTCGGAATTCCGCCATGAACTCGAAGCAAGTATTGCTCCATTTAAAGGGCTTTTACTTGGTCTGTTCTTTATGACCGTGGGCATGACCACGGAACTGTCATTATTCGTTGAAATGCCATGGTTCATTATCGGTGGTGCGTTGGCACTGATGCTCATCAAAATGGCTTCACTTACCGCGATTGCGCGTTATCTTAAAAATTCATGGCGCAACAGTATTTTACTGGCGACCTGTTTGGCTCAAGGCGGTGAATTTGCCTTTGTAGTCTTTAGTGTGGCGAAAAGTGAAAATGTCGTACAGCAAGCCATTTTGGAGCCATTAACCCTCATCGTCACTTTGTCGATGGTGTTGACCCCTATGTTGTACTGGTTAATACAATCACAAATTTTGCCGCGTTTTAATCCAAAAACCATCCCCGAATATGACGACATTCCGGATGAACATAATCCTGTGATTATTGCGGGCTTTGGACGTTTTGGACAAATCATTGCTCGTGTGGCGCATTTACAGCATTTGTCTTTTACCGCTATTGATAGCAACTTAGACAAAGTCGATTTCGTACGTAATTATGGTGGTCATCTATATTATGGCGATGCCACACAACCAGATATTTTACGCGCTGCGGGCATTGAACATGCCAAAGTGTTCGTCCTTGCCATAGATGATATTGAAGACTCGATGAACGTGGCGCGTCATATTCGCCTGAATTACCCTCAGTTAAAATTATTGGTCCGTGCGCGTGACCGTCATCAGGTGCATCTGCTGCGTGATTTGGGGATTGAGCATATTTGGCGTGAAACCTATTTATCGTCTTTAGGAATGGCCTATCACATGCTGTGCGACTTAGGCATCAGCGATGAAGATGCCTATAAAAGTATCGAATTGTTCCGTGATTATGATGAAAAACTACTGACTCAACAGCAGCAAATCTATACCGATGAACAAAAAATTTATGAAACGCATCGTAACGCTTTAGCTGAACTGGAACATTTGTTTGAAAGCGATGCGCAAGCCCTTGAAAAACCTACAGGTGTTGATTTACAACGCAGTCTACAACGTCATCGTATTGATGTCACAAGAGATGATAATGAATGACTTGTGTTTTACAATATCGTCACCATTAAAGCAGGGTTATGGAGAATTTTATGTCAGATTTACGCCAACGCTTTTTTATTGAAGATAGCCCTGTTCGTGGAGAAGTGGTTCATCTTGAAGAAGCCCTACAAACGATTCTTGCACAGCGTGACTATGCACCTGCTGTACAAATTCTCTTGGGTGAAATGCTCAGCGCGACTGCCTTGTTGGCCAGCACCTTAAAAATTAAAGGTCGTATTAGCTTACAAATTCAGGCTGCAGGCACTTTTAAATGGGCAATGGCGGAATGTAATCATCTCGGTGAAGTTCGCGCACTTGCAGATTATGAAGAAGACCCGCACTTTCAAACCGCTGAAGACAGCAGCACGGTACTCAAAGCCTTGGTAAACCCAGTACTTTTCATTAATATCGAGCCTGAATTTGGTGAGCGTTATCAAGGGATTGTACCTTTAGACAAACCGACTTTAGCGGGTTGCTTGATGCAATATTATGATCTATCTGCACAGATCCCGACACGCATCGTCTTAGCAAGCAGCAACAGCCGTTCAGGTGGTTTACTGATCCAGTTATTGCCGCGTAACAGCGAAGAAGAACAACGCCGAGTTGATGAAGATCTATGGCCACGTTTAACCATGCTGACCGAGACATTAAAAGCAGAAGAGTTAACGTCTTTATCTGCAAACGAAATTTTATATCGTTTATATAACGAAGAAGAAGTTCGTCTACCTGAAACTGAAGCCTTAAAATTTGGCTGCACATGTTCAAAAGAACGCTGTGCGACAGCACTTGAACAAATTGGTGTTGCTGCAGTTCGTGAAACTCTAGAGTTTCAAAACCCAATTGAAATGGACTGCCAATTCTGTAATACAAAATATACTTTTACGGCAGAAGAAGCTCTATCCCTTTTTGGTCAACACCTCAGCTAAATCATTGCATGATTAAAAGCCTAAATCTAAGCATCCCTCGGGGTGCTTTTTTATTGTCCTCGCAAAATTTAGACCTACTACTTTCTTCCGCTTAGTCGAATGGTTGCGAACTTTAGAACCTCAATATGATCAGCTGTATTTGCGATCAATTTTTTTTAGAGTAGAATCGCGCCAGAAATAAAGTCAAAAAAACCAACAAAGCTTTATTTTTTAATAGAAAAATAATGTAAAAAACTGGATAAAATATGAAACTCAAAACACTCGCTATTGCTTTAGCCATGTTCTGCTTTGGCCCAATGACAGCACATGCAGCAGACCTCGTCGGGACATGGAAAACCATAGATGATAAAACAGGCTATGCTCGTGCTGAAGTCAAAATCACTAAATTAAAAGACGGCAGCTATAGCGGTAAAATCACCAAAGTGCATGCCATCCCCAACCGCCCTGTCACCACGATTTGTGAAAAATGCGAAGGTAAACTCAAAAATGCACCCTTAATTGGTTTACCGATATTCTCTGGCTTTAAACATAATGCAAAAGAGAATGCGTACACCGATGGCAAGGTGATCGACCCACTTTCAGGCAATACTTATCAAGGTAAAGGGCAATTGAATGCGCGCGGCAATGTCCTGACACTTCGAGGTTATGTTGGAACCACGCTTCTCGGCCGGACGGTATCTTGGATCCGCGTCAACTAAAGTCGCCATTTGGCTTTCATTGGCATGATGAACTCAACTCCAGACGAGTTCATCATGCCGATAATAATCTACTTTGAGATGAATTCCGACTATTTTACTAGTGCGTAGACGTTCAGCATAAACCTCATTTAGCGCCAACTCGTTCATGTTTTGGCTCAAAATATAAATACCAATTCTTAAAAAATCACTAGAATATTCATATTATTTCAGGCTACATTAAACCCATAATATTTTTATGCCTTTAAGTTTTAGGCATCCGCTTTTTGTGTAATGTGGGTAATTATATGGCTGTTAAATTCCTCCCTTCTATCCTGTTCGGCATGTTCTCCATCTGCAGTTTATCCTCTGCTTTTGCAGCGATTGACCCCTTAGTGGGGACATGGAAAACCATTGATGATCGAACAGGATATTCCCTTGCCGATGTGGTGATTCGTAAAGATAAGCATGACCTGTATTCGGCCACCATTATCCAAAGCCGAAGCGTACCCGGAACAGCAAATGTTTCGACATGCACGCAATGCACCGGTGCTCAGAAAAATAAACCCATGGTCGGTTTAACCACTTTAAGCGGCTTAAGCGCTGATCCAGAAAAGCCCAATGAATTTGTGGGTGGAGTGATGCTCGATCCCAAATCAGGCAAGCACTACAATGCACGCGCTCGTTTGATGAATAATGGCAAGCATTTGATCATCAATGGTCGTACTGAAGGCTCTGCAATTGGACGCAATGTCACTTGGGTCAAAAACTAAGCACGAGGCCTTTAAATCATTAAAGGCCTTTTTTAACTTAAAAATTAGAGTAAAAACTCCATATTAAAGCAGTGTTTTAAAAAAATCTGCCAAATACATCACAAACCATCACATTGATTTTGTAGGGCTTTATATATAAATTAGGCAACTTACTCTAAAAACACAATTCTGAATTTTCAGGGGATGAAATGAAAAAAATATATCAACAATTATTTGCCGGAATAGTACTTAGCACTTTGTCAGGATTGTCAATCGCTGCGGAAACCGATCCGCTAGTGGGTAAGTGGAAAACTGTCGATGACCGCACCGGATATTCACGTGCAGACGTTGAAATTCGCAAAAAAGCCGATGGAAGCTATGAAGGCATCATTGTCACCACACGCAATGTCCCTGGCACTGAAAAAATGGGCGTCTGCTCGAACTGCCCAGGTGAATTGAAAAATAAACCTTTTATCGGCTTGCCATTTATTTGGGACTTTAAACAAGATCCAAAAAATCCACGTGAATTCCAAAACGGTAAAGTTCTGGACCCGATTGGTGGAAAAATCTATAAAGGCAAAGCAAGACTTAGTGCTTCAGGAAAACATTTAACTATACGTGGGTATGTTGGTGTATCTGTGATTGGTCGTAGTGTCACTTGGATAAAATATTAATTTTAAATGTGTTTTTAAAAGCCTCCTCGTGAGGCTTTTTTATTGTCATGTTTTGAAACAATATGCTGCAGTTTGCCCCTATGACAGTTTGATGAACCCTTCTATATTGATTAAAACATGATTAATATTTATACAGAGAGTATGCCAGACAATCACTATCAAACTTTAGGGATCGCCCGAGATGCTTCGGCAGATCAAATTAAAAAAGCCTATCGAAAATTGGCGCGTAAATATCACCCTGACGTCAGCAAAGAAGCTGATGCCGAAACGCGTATGCAAGCGATTAATGTTGCATACGACACTTTAAGTGATGCCGAAAAGAAAAAACAATACGATTTTGAACTCGATCATCCTCAAGGATTTGCTGGGTTTAATGCTGGCAACCAAGGTGGTTTTGACCAATCTCAGTTTTATCGCCAATCGACGAGTGATGGTCAGCATGCGGACTTTAGTGGATTTGAAGACTTGTTTGGTCGTTTTGGGCAAGGCTTTGGTGGCGGTGACTATCAGTATCAACGTGCAAACCGCCAAACCAAGAGCTTCCGTGGTGAAGACCAACACGCCAGTTTAGAAGTGGATTTAGAAATCGCATTTCATGGTGCAACGCAGAATATCACCTTGCAGATTCCGAGCTTAAATGCCCATGGTGAGCCTGAAGTTCAACGTAAAACCCTACAAGTCAAAATTCCTGCAGGCATGAAATCAGGTCAACAAATTCGACTCTCGGGCCAAGGGCAAGCTGGCTATAACGGTGGAGCTGCTGGTAATTTATACATTGAAATTTTGTATAAACAAACCGAGCAAACCCGTGTAGAAGGTGCTGATATTTTCCAACAACTGAATATCAGTCCTTGGGAAGCAGCATTGGGTCAAAAAATTGCATTTACCAGTCCTGATGGCAAAACATTAGAGCTACAGATTCCTAAAAATGCGCGTACTGGACAGCAGCTACGATTAAAGGACAAAGGGATACCAAACAAAACACCCGGACAGCTTTACCTGGTTTTAAATATAGTGATACCAGCTGCACAAACAGAACAAGAGCAACAAGCTTATGCGGCTTTTGCTCAAGCTTTTCCGTCATTTAATCCACGACAGTCTTAAGGAGAGCACCATGACAACAATTCATTATCGTGAAATTGTCTGTGACGGATGTAAACAGACTGAAATCGTAGACGAAAAAAGTAGTTTTGATCTACAACACTTTGCCTCTGCCTGTGGGCAAAGTCCAGAATGGGTTCTGCAACTACTCGAATACGATATTCTGCCTAGCCGTTCAGAAGACAGGATTCATCAATTTTTTGGCGATGATATATCTCGCGCACGGCGTGCCTATCGGCTTCAACGAGATTTCGATGCCAGTTTTACTGCGGTCGCCATGATGCTCGACCTGATTGATGAAGTCCAACAACTACGTCGCCAAGTGAAACACCAACAGCTTCATTCGCACTAAATGTATTCGTGAACGCTCTGTCCTGCAGGGCGTTTTTCTTTTTTCTTGTAGAGGAAATGATCGACAACCATGAAAACACGAGATTGCAATAAAAAAGTCAAAAACATGTTTCCTGAGTACCGTGATTTGGTCACTCAGTTACGTGATGAAAATCCGCATTTTGCGCGGATCTTTGAAGAACATGATGAGTTGGATCGCGAAATCATTCAATTGGAATTAGATCCTGTTAATCACTACAACACGGATATTGAGACCATTAAGCGTAAGAAATTAAAGCTAAAAGATGAAATTTATCGCTTACTGAAAAGTAATGAAAATGATGATATATCTTGAGATATCGACTCGTATAGGGGAATTTTCATGATGCATGTCGTTCGCAGTACAACCCACGAGGCTAAGCAATTGAATTGCTAAGACCATAAGGATCGGTCAAATCGCGTTGTACTGCAGATTCTTTAAAAAACAAAATGTAAAACAATTACATCATGACAAAGGATTCATCATGCACATGCATCATGTCCTATTGGGTGGCATTACTCAGTTTCAGTAGTCTATTACATGCCAGTGATAAACGAGTATTTGAAAAACCATGGATGACCAAACAGGATATTCACGCGGTGATGTGACCATCGTCAAAAATGCCGATGGGACGTATAGTGGAACACTTACTGCAATACGCCCAATGCCGTACAAGCCCTTGGTCGAAGTGTGCTTAAAACGCAAAGGCAAACTCAAATATGCACCCTTGGTGAGTCTCGAAGTTATCAAAGGATTTAAAGCAGACCCATCCATCAGAGAAGCTAACGCGAACTATTTGAGTTTCGTCAGCTTCTCAATTTCTTTCATGGTTTTAACCGTACCTTTGACTGTGCCCTTCACCGTTTGTTTAATTGGTTCATAATCCATAAACCAAAACAAATTCATGTGTTGATCGTCATGTTGCTGTGCCAGCATATCAATCACACTTTTTTCGCCACGCCCCACCAAATGCCGTCGATAAAAATAATACAGCAGTAAAATCGTGGTAATCAACATGATACCAAGCATGATCCAAAAACCGGTTGGCGATTTGAGTCCGGGAATAAACTCAAAGTTCATACCGTATATACCAGTTAATAAGGTTAATGGTGCGAAAATCGCCGTAATAATCGCTAAAATACGCATATTTTCATTGGTTTGGTTGGCAACGGCTGAAAAATGCAGATCAATGGCGGCCTGCACGGCACTGCGTAATCGTGTGGTGTGTTTTTGAATGCGTTCGATATGGCTAGTTAAATCATCTACGCGAACCAGCATGATATCCTGCTTTTCACTGCGCTTTTTGCCTTTCAAATGCGGGTAATTATCCACAACTTCATCACGCAGTTCTTGCAAGGCTTCAATTTGCTCTTCACACAAGTTTTCCACTTGCTGAAAGGCCATATTTTCCTGCAACAGTTGATGCCACTTGGTAAACCGTCGATGCCCTTGTAATAACTCTTGCTGCCAAAACTCGACACGGCGCGTCAAAGGAACACGTAAATCCAAGTATCCATCCACCATATTATTCAGTAAGCGCAATGCCAAATCTAAGGGCGTCATGGCTAATTTTCGTGGTTTATTTTGTTCATCAATCGGACGAGAAATTAAGGTTTCAATCCGCTGGATATAACTTTCAATGGCTTTGTTGCCCTTTTCACGAACCGTAATCAGCACTTGGGGCGTGAGCAAAAAACTGATCGGGGTAGTCGCCAAACCAAAGACCCGCTCATGCTTTTCAAGCGCGTCGGCGCCTGCAACAATTTGGTCATCGGGGGTGACCATTTTTCTAAAAATTAATAAATCGTAATCATCGAGTGTGTCAAAGGCACACGGATGCTCTAGATTTAAAATATCCCACAGATGATATTCATTGACCCGTAGATCACACGCCTGAATAATCTCACGCTGCCATTGCTCAGGGCGGTTGACGACATCTTCACGGGTACAATCAATCCAAATAAACTCAGGCTCAAGTTCAGGATGATGCTCACATTGCACTTGGTCTTGCACATAGATATGCGCGGCTGTTGGATGCTGAAAAAAATAATAGGTTTGCATATCTCATTTATTATTGTGTTTACTTTTTGCATGATGCCATAAAAAAAGCCTTGAGCAAGTCAAAGTTCATACTCTGACTGCACTCAAGGCTTTTTAGAATCCATTCACAGAGCCGAAACCCTGTGAATCAGCAAACTATTAAGCTTGTTCGATGTCTTTCATGGTTAATTTGATACGACCGCGGTTGTCGACATCAGCAACTTGTACTTTGATCTCTTGACCTTCAGATAATACGTCTGAAACGTTCGCAATGCGTTCGTTAGAAATTTGAGAGATGTGAAGTAAGCCATCAGTACCTGGAAGGATGTTTACAAACGCACCAAATTCAACGATACGAATCACTTTACCAGTGTAGATTGTACCTGGTTCGATTTCAGCAGTAAGCGCTTGGATTTTCGCAACAGCAGCAGAAGCAGCCGCTTTAGTTTCACCAAATACGCGAACTGTACCGTTATCTTCGATATCGATTGCTGCTTTAGTTTCTTCAGTGATCGCACGAATCGTTGCGCCACCTTTACCAATCACATCACGGATCTTATCAGGGTTGATGTTGATCACTTGGAATGTAGGCGCGTGCATAGAGATTTCAGGACGAGCGCGTGAAATTACTTGGTTCATTGCATTTAAGATGTGCATACGACCTGCATACGCTTGGTTCAATGCAACTTCCATGATCTCTTCAGTAATACCTTCGATCTTGATGTCCATTTGAAGTGCAGTAATACCGTTTGCAGAACCTGCTACTTTAAAGTCCATGTCGCCAAGGTGGTCTTCGTCACCCAAGATGTCAGAAAGAACTGCGAAACGCTCGCCTTCTTTGACTAGACCCATTGCGATACCCGCAACTGGCGCTTTAAGTGGAACACCTGCGTCCATAAGTGATAGAGAAGCACCACATACAGAAGCCATTGAAGATGAACCGTTAGATTCAGTGATGTCCGATACGATACGGATCACGTACGGGAAGCGGTCAGCTGCTGGAAGTACAGCTTGTACACCACGACGCGCTAAACGACCGTGACCGATTTCACGACGTTTAGGACCAGATTCACGACCAGTTTCACCTACAGAGTATGCAGGGAAGTTGTAGTGCAACATGAAGTTGTCAGTTTTCGTACCCGCTAATGTATCTACCATTAACGCATCACGTGTATTACCCAAAGTTGTTGTTACCAACGCCTGAGTTTCACCACGTGTGAATAATGCAGAACCGTGAGCACGGTCTAACACGCCAACTTGTACGTCAAGCGCACGAACTGTTTTAGTATCACGGCCATCAATACGTGGTTTACCTGACAAGATGTTGTCACGTACTGTACGGTATTTCAGGTCTTCGAATAATTCAGCTAAGTCGTCAGCGATACCGTCAACGTCTTCTTCTGGAACAAATTGAGCAACAGCTTCAGCTTGAAGCGCATCAAGTGCTGCATAACGATCGTGTTTAACAGCGATTGTGTATGCTTCAGAGATTTTCGCTTCAAACGCTTCTTTTAATTTTGCACGAAGGTCTTCGTTTTTCGCAGGTGCAGTCCAAGTAGACTCTGTTGCACCAGCAGCCGCAGCAAATTCTTTAATCGCTTGGATCGCGATTTGCATTTCGTCATGACCGAACAATACAGCGCCAAGCATTTGGTCTTCAGAAAGTTCTTTCGCTTCTGATTCAACCATCAATACTGCAGATTCTGTACCTGCAACCACAAGGTCAAGGTCAGATTCTTTAAGCTGTTCGTGGTTCGGGTTAAGGATGTATTCACCGTTGATTAAACCAACGCGCGCACCACCGATTGGACCACGGAAAGGCGTACCCGCAATTGCAAGTGCAGCAGATGTACCTAACATTGCAGCAATGTCAGCATCCATCGTTTTGTCAGAAGAAATCACAGTCGCAGTCACTTGGATTTCGTTGTAGTAACCTTCTGGGAACAACGGACGGATTGGACGGTCGATTAAGCGTGAAATAAGAGTTTCAGCTTCAGACGCGCGGCCTTCACGTTTACCGTAACCGCCCGGGATACGACCTGCAGCATATTGTTTTTCTTGGTAGTTAACAGTCAATGGGAAGAAGTCTTGACCTGCTTTAGCTGTTGGTTGAGCAACAACGGCAACAAGAACTTGTACACCACCCATAGTGATGATTACAGTGTTCGCTTGACGCGCAACACGACCTGTTTCTAGGACAACTTGATGCTGACCGTATTGGAATTCTTTACGAATAATATTAAACATCGACATGTTTTATTTTTTCCTGATTTTATTCTAGTGGAGACCCCTAAGGTTTGGCATTCACTCAACGCCCCAAACGCTGCAACATAAATGACAAAGCTTAGAAGCCGACCTCACTAGATATTAAAAACATTAATTAAAAATACTAATTTGAGACACAAAGAAGGAGCGAATCAACGCCCCTTCCCCATTATCCAACCAAGGTTGGATAGACTTTAGTTTTCAGTAATACAGCACTAAGCATGCAATAGTCCGAAAATAAAAGTTTAAATCGAATTAACGACGTAAACCTAAAGCAGCAATCAATGCGCTGTAACGAGTAGCGTCTTTACCTTTAAGGTAGTCAAGAAGCTTACGACGTTGGTTAACCATACGGATAAGACCGCGACGGCTATGGTGGTCGTGTTTGTGCTCTTTGAAGTGACCTTGTAAATCATTGATTTGAGCAGTTAAAAGAGCTACTTGAACTTCTGGTGAACCAGTGTCGTTTTCAGCGCGAGCGAATTTTGCAACGATCTCTGCGCGATCTGCGTTTGTTAAAGCCATTCGATTTCTCCGAGATGCTTATAAAGTTAACTTTTGATACGAATCAACTGATAAATCAGCTGACTGCCGTGCATCACTACAGCAAGTGCATTATATTAAGGGAAAATCGTCCCAATTGCAAAAAGAGATGGCCGACTTCGTCAGGTTTTCATGACGATAATAGCGCCTTTTTTTTCACATCGATTCCATTATAAATTTTTTATATGTTTCGATACTTTATGCGACACAAAACCGCATATTTCTAACATGTTGAATGCGATGTCATTGAATGAATTTTAAACTGATTTTTTGATATATTTTGCCACTCGATGTTTAGCATGCAAAACTCAAAGTGGAATGATTAAAAAAAAGCCCGAGCTAGGCTCGGGCTTTTTTGCGCTGTAGTTTCTTCTTTTTTAGTTATTGTTTTATTATTTATTGTTTTATTATTTATTGTTTTATGTGGCGCTTTTCCGCGTCCTTATGTCAAACATTCCATGTTTTAACTTGCACTTCCTTATGTGGTAGATTTTGCCACAACGGCTATTAGATAAAAGTCGTATTTTTCGTATCTATATGTAAGCTTTTTCGTACATCAGTTAAGCTCTATTTCTTTTCTGTTACAGCGTATAGGCATTTCTTATTTTCCAGACATAAAAAAGCCCTGTAGTCTCTCCCAAAACTACAAGGCTTAGCGGCTGTAAGTTTCCTATTTCCTTACTTCACTGTAAGTTCGCTGTCTTTTGACGTTATTCTTATACTTTTGCGATTTTACTCAACCATCCGTGTTGAGTTCTTTTTCTGTGAAGTCATCTTCTCAAAAAGCTCTAAAAAGCTCTATGCGCAAATCTCCTGAATCGATGTAAGCCATTTCTTACAAAATACGGTACATTTTGCCTAGGCTTTACAAAGGTAGGTGATTGTTAATTTTTTCTAACAGACCACTAACTCGCGCTGTTCTTTTTATAAGCGCTTTTGCCAATGCATCTTTTGCAACAAGCAAACTCACCACTTTTTTGGCACGAGTGATGGCGGTATAAATCAGCTCTTTACTCATCATTTCGGTAGCATGATTTTCCAAAACTACCGCCGTATGGGTAAATTCAGAACCTTGAGACTTATGTATGGTCAAGGCATAGGCGGTTTCTATACTTTTAGGTAACCGTGTTGCCACCACCCATTTATCCAAACTTGGAAAATAAACCTCAAACTGCGACTTTTCCGTCATCGGTCGTTTTAAGCAAATCCCGATATCACCATTTGATAGTCCAAGTTGATAATCGTTATAGGTCATCATGACTGGACGACCGACATACCAATCCCCTTGTTTCAACACACCCAAGGTATTTAAGACCCGAAGTTCAATCTGCTGATTGAGTTCGTGTAAGCCTAATTTTCCATGTCGAATGGCCGATAGAATCCGATAATCATCAAAATAGCGAATCAATTGGGCTGACCAATTTGCATATTCAGCGGGTTGCTCTGGCCATTGTTTTAACCATGCCACATAGGGCTGAAAACCATACATCAGTTGATCATAATATTTTGCCCAATGTGCCGCACTGTTCGTAGCGTCGGGGAGATATTGCAACTGAATCACATCGCTCATATTCGGTGTCAGTTGAATCGGCTGAAGTTCGGATGCAGATACCACCTGATGTTCGAATTTCGCCAGAACTTCAGTGGTTGTTTGCTGTTGTTCTTGTTGTTGAATAAAACGAGCAAACTCACCAATGGCTGCACCCTGTACAAAACGGCGGCTGGTCTGTAAATGGGTACGGTTGGCTTGTAAGGCATCGACATCCTGAAGGTTGGCCAAAACAGCGCCAACATCGACCGAAGCCAACTGTTCTGCATCCCCTAAGAGAATCAGCTTACTGTTCTGAGGGATTGCCGCGAATAGCATCTGCGCCAAACTTAAGTCCAACATAGAGGCTTCATCGACCACAATGACGTCATAGGGTAAGCGTTGGCGCTCATTAAACCGCGGGATAGCGCGCGTCCCTAAACCCAATAGACGATGCAAAGTTACGGGTTTCAAATGTTTGTGAATAATCGAATAATGCTGCAATGCAGGATCTTTAAACGCTGCTTGTAAGGCTTCTTCCATTCGCTGCGCCGCTTTTCCTGTCGGCGCTGCCATCGCAATTCTTAAATTTGGATTTTGCTCATTCAACACGGCAATAATCCGAGCCAAGGTATAGGTTTTACCTGTCCCAGGCCCACCGGTAATGATATTAAAATTGTGCTGACACACCATGTGCAGTGCTTGGATCTGATGGGGATCGGTCAGTAAATCCTTTTCGATATTAAGCATCTGCGTTTGATTGAGATTTTGCTCTGTTTGCTGTTTTAAACGTGCAACTTGCTTGGCTAAAGCATTTTCTAATGCCCAATAGCGATAAAGATAAAGTCGCTGTGAATCAAAAATAAAAGGCGCAACAGGTGTTTTTTCAGCTTGCTCATGCTGAACCATCTGAGCCAAACATTGAATCTGCGCATCTTCGGCCAAAATACAACTATCGCCTTTTTCCACGGCTTGCATCAATTGTTGAATTAACTGATTTGCAGCAGGATGACTGGCCTGATTGGGTAAATAATGTTGGATTAAATAGTCAATCCAATCCGGCAAAACCGCATCTAAATCAGCTTTTTCTTGGGTATTTTGGGGAACTAAAACCTGTTTTTCTACAGTATTTTCTTGTCTCGCGTGCAAAGGCTGTGCTGATAAGGCTTTTTGATCATTTTCCACACAGTTATCCTCAAACTTATCCACAATGCAACTTATTGTTTCAGCGTGAATATTTTTATCTTTTTCGTGCTTTTTCACGTTTTAGCCACAACCTTTTCGCTCAATATTGCATCGAGGTTTTGAATGAATGTATCCGCCGGCTTCCAGTGATATACTCCACGATCGGACTGTCCATCCATACCACGAAGATACAGATAACTCGCCCCACCCAAATGCTGCGTCATGTCATAGTCTTTCATCACGGCTTTCAAATAACGATGTAGGGCCACCAAATATAAAGCCGCCTGCAACCAGTAACTAGAATGACTCATACTTTCTCGAATATAGGCATGATTATAATGTGCGGTCTGATCGCCTAAGAAATTACTTTTATAATCGGCAATGTGATAACGCTGACCATCATAATATACCAAGTCAATCGACCCCGTCAGATAGCGTGCCGTAAACACATCATTCAAATCTTGTATTTGTAAATCTGGCTCATTTAGGCTTTCAAATAGCATGCGTATTTTACGTATCGCCAATGCACGATCTGCCATACTTAAATGAAAGTCCATTTCTGAACGATATTCACCATCGTTTAACTGATGCAGGCTAAAACCATCATGCAATGGTGTATGAATAATTTGACTGTACCATTCCCGCATTTCTTCAATCAGTTCAGCTTCATCTTGCTCAGGGTTTGCCGTTTGCCCGAACTGTTTCATTAAGTTTTGCAACATTTGCGGCGAATCAAACTCAACATCACTATGAAAACGTGATGCGATGGCTTTGGCCAACTTCTCTTCTGGGGTGCTAAATCGAACTTTTTCCATCAATTTATGCAAGAAACTTCCGGGCTTGGTTCCCTTTGGAAAATGCCGTTTAATCCAGCTAATTTTCTCTGCCGTTTCTGCTTCAATAATTTCAACTTGTTCAACTTCATCGGCAGCACTGTCTTCCTGCTCGGTCATTGCCGCTGCCAGTTGGTCACGTTGTATATGTGCCTTATGCGCCGTGCGCGTGAGCGCGGTAAAACTGGTGGTTTCTCGTGGATAAAAATGGCTGTTGGGAATCTCTTCCGCCTCTAACACAACAGCTTCAACCTGAGTCTGAGTCAACATCGGTGGTGCTGCACGCAAGACATCGGCATCCACACTATCTGCGTGTTGGAACAGATCTGGTGCGCTTCCACGCCAAAAAGTCAGTCCTGAACGCGCTTCTGCCAATTGTTTCTTTTCTACTTCATGATGACGTAGCACGGCATAGACACGATAACTGGCACGGGTCAACGCCACGTACCACAAGCGATGATGCTCTGCTTCATTGCGCGCATCATTTTGTTGAATATCATCTTCGGGTAAGTCCGAAGACTTCACGGCAATCACACGTTCTAACCCAAGGCTTTTTTGCTGATTGTCTTTAAGGGAAAAATTCAAATTGCCTTTTTCACTTAAGCCCGCATTTGCTCCCAATAAAAACACACAACCAAACTCTAAGCCTTTGGATGCATGAATCGTCATCAGTTGCACCCCCAATTGCCCGGTCAATTTTCGCTCTTGGGTGCTTTCATTATTGATGCCTAAATTGATTTGGCGAATAAACCATTGATAGAGCTTATGCGCACCGGTGTAGTGTTCACTTTGCTGACTTAATAATTCTGCGATATGGCGTAAATTCACCACTGTGCGTTCATTATCTCGACTTTGTCCAGCCACCAACCGCGTCCACACCTGAAAGACCGTCATACAGCTATTCCACGCGCTGCGGAATCCTTGCTCATTCCAAATTTGTCGGACCTGTTCGAGTTTTTCGATGATTTCACTCAGTCCATCCGCTTGCTGTTCGAGTGCGACCAATTGTTTCAGATCAAAACCCAATAAACGGCTCAGTAGCGCACGTTTCACCTTGGCTTCTTGATAAGGATTTAAAATCGCCGTCAGCAAAGCGGCAACGTCTTGTGCGACGGAACTTTTATAGACACTGTCCCGAGATGCTTTATAACAAGGAACGCCCAGCTGCAATAAACATTGCTGTACTTGCTCTAAGTCGAAATGGTTTTGCCCCAAGACCGCAATATCGTTTGCTGTCAGTGCTCGCTGGGTATTATTGTCTTGAAAATATAAATGTCCTTGCTGAGCTTGGTTGAGCAAGGACTGAATCTGCCAAGCCACTTGCTCTGCTTCATTTAGCGTTTCATCCAAAGCCAACCAACGCAGCGGTTGTGGATTGACTTGCTCATGATCAATCAGCGGCGGATGCTCACGCTCACCTGCTTGAATCGGGGTGTATTCAACTTGCTCACCAAAGTCCATTTGCCGATGAAACAAGGCATCCACCACTTCAACCAAGTTTTTGACTGAACGATGGTTTTTGTTCAAGGTATAACAACGCCCACCCTTGGCTTGAATATCATGACGCGCTTTACGATAGGTCAGCATGTCACCGCCACGGAACCCATAAATCGCCTGTTTGGGGTCGCCGACCATAATCATACAACCCTGATGTAAGCGCTCCTTGACCCGCCAAATGCTAGACAGCATGTCATCTTGATCTTGGTTGGTATCTTGAAATTCATCGACTAAAATCAGCGGATATCGTGCTAAAACATGAGCAGCAAAACTGTCTTTCCCTGCGGCTGAGCTTTGCTGTAAGGCTTCCGATAAGGTCCGAATTTGTTGTGAAAAGGTGGTTTCCCCAGCGTGGGACAACACTTGAGGCAAACGCTTTTTAACTTCCTGCGCCAAATAAAAATTTAGATATTGTTCTGCTTGATTGATATGTTCATAAGCGCTGAGCACCGCTCGGAGTTGTTGAACAAAAGCATGTTGATAAAATTCTTTTGAGATATCCGGCTGTTCTTCAACGACTTTGTCTTTAAAGACACGTGGCTTAAATTCAGTTTTATTCGGATCATAAAACAATGAACGAATGGCTTTCATTGTCTGTTGTAACACATCGGACTGAGTCAAAACCCCTTGGCTACCCGCTGCTTCAAAGTGCTGTAAAAACTCGGGAATGCGTGTATTAAAGGTAACAAAGAATGCACCTTTATTAAAACGTCGAGCGTCCACCAAGTTTTTATAATGACTTCCTGCATCAAAACACGCTGCAAGCTCTACACGAGCGGCAGGCAGCATTTGCGCAAGCTGATGACACATCGCTTCAAAATGCGCCAAAGCATTTTCGGGTAATTCAGGGACGCGCAAATCCACCGATGGGAAATTTAGACTTTCCTTTACCACGCCCAGATAATATTCAGGACCTTTCAACTGATGATTCAACATCAAATATTCAATCAAATGTGCAGGCTGCTGCTGGATCCAATCTCTTAATAAATCATGAATGATCCGTTCAATATGCAGGTCTTCATCATCACTGATTTGCACCTGTTCGATACGACCACTTTCAAAGGCAAATTCACGTAATAACTTTTGACTAAAGCTGTCTAAAGTTCCGACAAAGAGTTCTTCATATTGTTGTAAGACCACGTTCAGACGATTGTAGGCATAATCTAAGTGATGCCCATGATCTTTCAGCACTTGCTGATACAAAGGGTCACTCAAACTTTGCTGAAGTTCGGCCAACTCACCTTGAGATGCCGCGAGCAGGCCATAAATAAAGTCACGGGTTTCTTCAATCCGCAGCCGAACCCGCGCTTTGAGTTCCGCTGTAGCCTTACGTGTAAAGGTAGTGGCAATGACCTGATTCGGCATATAACGATCGAGAAAAATCCGCACCATCAGACTGGAAAGCGTATAGGTTTTACCAGTACCCGCAGAGGCTTCAATCCAGTGCAGCCCCGTAAAGCTCATGTCTGCAATCGGGTTGGTGGACATTTTCATCGTTTGCTGTGGCATATTCATTTTTTCACCTCAGGCTTGATGACATTAAGTTTTTTTAGGCCGTCATCTGCCTCGGTATCCATCACATGATATAAACGTTCTGCATAATAACGACAGGACAATGCCAGAAGCTCATCTGCCGCTTGTTGCTGTAAAATAAAAGTCCAATCACGATGGTGGCTATTGGCTTCATTCGATTCCAACTCCACTCCACCAAAACTATGATTTTTCAGCCATTCCTCTTGAAGCTTTGCAAAATTATCTGGCATGAGTTGGCCTGTTTCATTTTCCACCCAAGTGCATTTTTCTTGGCGAATTAAGGCAGCAGGCAGCACCACTGGACGTTTTTGTGCATGTTTCCACATCGCCACCCACTCACTGAGCTGCAGCTTGGCTTGTGCAGAGCTTAATCCACAACAGACTATGCTTTTATCATTACAAATCACTTCACGACGATACGCAGCGCCCTCATCCCCTAAGTCTAAATAGCTCAACCACAGTAGATATTCGAGCCAGGTTTGCGTCTGACGCTTAGGCTTTGCCCCTGACGCCATACAGCTCAACCAATGCATACTCTGAGGGTCTTCAGGCACGGTGATGCTCAGTATCAAATGCGGTTCAAGCTGTAGGTTTTGTAGGGTGGTCACGGTTACACAACGTCCATCTAAACGCTCTAATAACTGTGCCTGCTCTTGCAAACTGAGCTTCCAAGTCGCTATTTGGCTATGTCCCACAGGCAGTACATCTTGGAACAAGGCCATATCGGGTTCAGCTGAGGTCGTAGAGTTCTGATCCTCTGTTTGATCGACACGAGAGGCAGGCTGCACATAATGCTTTTGCAATAAGTCACGGACATGATATTGCTGTAAACGGTCCAGCAACAAAGGCTCTTGCTGCGGCAATTGGTCACCAGTATAGACACTGGCCACGCCAAGCGTTTTCAAATATGCACGGGCAGGAAACACCACATCTTTAATCCATTCCTGACCATCTAATACCCGTACTTCTTGCTCATCATGCACAGGATAATCACGGTTAATCCACGATTGGCGTTGTCCCGACTGATCTAAAATATGTTCCGCCACAGCAAACCATTGATCTTTATATCGTAAGTTTTTCGACTGCTGAAAACCCATCGGGTCAAAAGGCTGCAAAGGATAAATATGGTATAGCGGCTCGAGCTGCTGTGGAATGCGTAAGCCATCCAAATCCAGCATGGCATCATGGGGTTGGTTCAATTGCTGCGGCTGAATCATCCGTGCGAGGAACTGGCTAAATTCATATATCACAGAGGATGGCTCCCGACTTTCACCATCATTGACATCAAAGCCATTATAGAAAATCCACAAGGACTGTCGGGCAAATAACAAGGCATCTAGAAATGCACCTTTATCATCTTCCAAACGAGAGCGATCACCCAAAACCGGTTTAAACACATCCATCAAATCAAAAGGCACTTGCTGATCACGACGCGGAAATTTGCCGCTATCCATGTTCATTAACACCACCAATGAAAATGGGACTTGGCGGATTTTCCCCATGTCCGCAAAGGTCACTGATCCTGTCGGTTCGATCTGATCGGCAGAGCTATCGATGCCTTGTTGTATTTCTTTGAGCAGCAAAGATAATGGCAAATTAAAGCTGTTTGGGAGCGACTCAACTTTATCACTTTGGGCATTATGCAGACGTTGCGTCATCGCACGCATCACACTGCGAATGGTTTCAAATGCTCGACCACTGGCTTCCACAAAAGGCTTTAAATCTGCATCTAATTGTTGCAACCACACTTTGACCGTCTGTGTGCTGAGATTCGGATTGAGCCAATCTCGACGCGCACTGATATCTCGGTAGATCTGAATTAAAGTTTGAACCAACTCAAAATCACTACTCGACACCCCTGCAAAACTTAAGGTGTCCTCAAATACGGCATGTTGTGGTATCGCAATTCCTAACGCCAAACGGTCTAATGCAAATTTAAAGGTATAACGATAATCTCGGTCTTGCTCGAACAAATAAGCCAACATGTGCTGTTCGTCTAAACCACGACGGAAACCAGCTTGAATCAGCAGTTCCATCATACGTTCCATTTGCACATGGTCGAGCTGATACAGTTCTTGCACCGCATTCAAATTCAGCCAATCATGAAAATCTTCTGCGGTAAAACGACCTTGACTAATTTCAATGCGTCCAACAAAGGCTTGCCATGCATTTTGAATATCTTGACTGACCACCCCTGCAATTTTGACTGGGATATAAGGTAAATCCACAGCACTGCGACCCATGCCTCGAGTCGTCGAAAAGACCGTCCGAATATGCGGTTCCAGTTCTTTTAAGTTTGGCACCAAGACCAAGATATCACTCGGATGGCGTGGCTCTTGTTCCGTGCCATCGGCCAACCAATGCACCAACTGTTCACGTAAAACCTCTAACTGACGCAGGCTAGAATGACAGACATGAAATTGAATCGATTCATCTGCCCCCGCGAGTGCATATTGATGCTGCTCGGGTTCTTCTAAGGTCATGATGTCATATTGAATTTGAGCGAGCAGTGTTGTCGGCTCGGTGTCTGGAAAAATATCTTCCCAGCCTTCGCCACCAGACATATTCACCAATAATGCAAAGTTATCCCGCGCACGTTTACCTAAACGCGTCAGTAATGAATGCTGAGATTCACGAAATTCGGCATTGGTCGTACTCAGATAGGCCTGAATTTGTGCCGTGCTGACATTGGGATTTCGCTCAATATAACGCTGTTGTAATTTCAAGTTATAACGATCTTTCCATACGGGATCGACCATGTCTGCCCAATACTCACGCGATGGGTTGAAATACAACAGATGCACTTCGGTATACGCTGCCAAGCGATATAAAAATTTCAGTTGTGCAGGGGGTAATTCTAAGGTCGTAAAGACGAAAATCTGTTCAGGCAAACCGTTATAGGTTTGGTGACGCTCATCATCATCGCGCTCATCATCCTCAGCATCCAAATCAAATTGCTGCTGCCGATTTTGCTCAGCATGCGCCAAGGCAAACCAAAATTTATTGTCTATTTCCTGACGGTCATTAAAGTCTTTTTGGAATACTTGATGCCACAGCCAACGCTGCCAATGCTCCAGTTGTCGAGCCTGAGTCGGTAGATATTCATCAGCTTGTTGAGGTTTCAGACCTGTAAGTTGCATAATATTTAACGGCTGGTTATAACTCCACGCTTTTAGCCAGTCAGTATCGCAATGTGGACAAACCCAGTGCTCAACACCTTCATCTGGGGTATGAATACAACTGCCACGAAAGGCCATGTAGTTGGTAAAAAGCCGAGTGACTTGAGCAGCGATCCAGTACAACATTTCTTGCCGCTTTTGCTCACGTTTTTTTCGATCTGAGAGCTGTGCTGTGCTGTCAAAAATACGCTGAACTAAGGGCTGAACATCTGTCGGAATCTGTGCTGCATCAAACTGATCAGCTGCAATAAAAACCGCTAAAGCATTATAAATACGCCATTGCATAATCAACGGCGGCATGTTGATACCTTTAATCCGCTCTCGGTCTTGTTTATTCGGCAAGGCCCAATCGTAGGCTTTCCACTGCAACCCTAAAATTTTACGATGATGCTTAATATTGGCACTAATACTGATTTTTTCAGCAATTTGTTTTTCTAACCATGCAGCAATGGCTTGATCGGGCACCACGATATGTCGTTCTTGCAAGACGGACAAAGCATTGGTCGATTGATTCGATTTCAATTTTTCGATTAGACAATCCACCAAAACTTCGATTCGTTGACTTTGAATTACATGTATTGCCATGGATTACCTTTACAGCCTGAGTGACCAACTACTACAAAACAACAATGATTATTTACTATACATCTTGGGCTGTCTATGCGACTTTGACAAGAGAATAGATTGCAAAAAATGCTTTTAAACAAGTATCTTAATGATACTTTATGAGAAAAAAACCAATCCAGTATCAAGGGTATCTGCTTATGAAAATTGATAACATTCCTGATTCCATCGACCCTAACTTAAATCTGGACATTATTCGCGCTGAATGCTTAGAGCTCGTCAAAAAACGTGCTTATTTTTCAGCAGGTGCAGCTATTATTCCTGTGCCATTTTTGGATGTGGTGATTGACGTCGGAATTTTGTCACAGCTCATTCCAGAAATTAATGCGCGTTTTGGTTTAGCGCCAGATCAAATTAGTGTGTATGATCCAAAAACCAAACAAATTCATTGGACAGAACTGCGTAAACGTGGTGTCGAATTTTCTGGTTTAGTGGTTGCACGAACCGCGATGAAAAAATCGCTAAATAACATTGCAGCAAAATATATTACCAAACAAGTCACTAAATTTATTCCATTAGGTGGACAATTGGTGGCAGCCAGTTTGGGTTATATTGTGATGAAAAAAGTCGCTGAAACCCATGTAGAAGAAAGCTACCAATTGGCGAAGCGTATTCAACAGAAATTTCCGAACCAACCTGTCCCAACGCCGAACAATGTTTAACGGCGATATCTAGCGCATCAACATCGTTTATAAATCAAAGTGATCTAAACCATAGATCTAAAGATTAAGTAGATCTGAAAATGAGCTAGTTTTGAAAATGAAAAAAGCCACGAATATCGTGGCTTTTTTCATGCATTCAATCTGCTTTCAATTGCGCTAAGATCGTCTCTAATACCTGTAAGCGCGCACTATGTTTGTCATTGGTCGCGATCACATGCCACGGCGCATATTCTGTATTCGTGCGTTGCAACATATCTGCAGCAGCTTTGAGATAGTCATCCCAACGGTCACGATTCCGCCAGTCATCTGGAGTAATTTTAAACCGTTTATGTGCGGTTTCTTCGCGGGCTTTAAACCGCGCAGCTTGCTCATCCTTATCTATGGCTAACCAGAACTTGATGACAACCGTTTGAGTGTTATATAGGTCCTTTTCAAAGCGATTAATTTCATCGTATGCCCTCTGCCATTCAACGGTATTAGCAAATCCTTCAATCCGCTCAACCAAAACACGACCATACCAACTGCGATCAAAAATCGTGATTTTCTCTTCAGGGACAATTTTATTCCAAAAGCGCCATAAGTAAGGACGGCGTAGTTCATATTTTTCAGGTGCTGCTATGGTATGAATTTCATATTCGCGTGGGTCTAACTTTTTAACAATACGTTTAATTGCTCCGCCTTTCCCTGCGGCATCCATCCCTTCAAACACGATCACCACGTTGCGTGAATCAAAACGTAAAGCTTCAGCCACCTTACGGCTTAATTTTTTTAATTCTTTTTTATAATCGGCTTCATCAGCGACGGCTGTACTTGGCTCCAATAAAGCCTGTGGTGTTTTGGCTTGTTTCCAACGCCCTACCGCTTTAGTTTCATGTGTTGGACAATGTTTTAAAGTGCGTAAAATATACTGTGCAAATTGCTGATCACGGACTTGCTCATCTTCACAGTCGATAATGATCCAGTCATGACTAAAACGCTGACGTAAACGTTGCAAGTTGTCATATTGTTTTTTATTGCGCCAATCTAAACCATGCAATTTATGCCAACGCGCTTCACTCGGGTCCATTTCATCCAAACGTTTTTGTAAAGATTTCCAAGATAAATCGAACCAGACCTTAATCACATCGACATGATTATTTTTTAGGTCTTGTTCATAGGCTCGCATGTTCTCGACATATTCATCAAATAAGGTTTCATCCAAAGGCTTCGACACATGCATGGCGGTACTGAGCAAATCACTGTACCAGTTTCCAAACATCACCATGATTTGCCCTTCGGCAGGAATAAACCGTGCATAAGACTGCCAAAAGGTTTGTTTTTGATTAAACATGATCGGGGCATCCGCTTTCACCATTAAGTAGCGTGGATCGACCCATTCGCGGAGCTGTTTGACAGCCTCTCCCTTACCCGCAAGCTCGATTCCACTCACTAAAATCAACATGCTTTTGGCATTGGGCTGACGGCTGGTATTTTTCAGTTGATACTGCGCTTCAATCAGCTCAACCGAGAGTTGTTCTTCATCCATCAATTGAAATTCTGTTTCTTTTAAGCTCATGGCGGACCCTTGGTTTTATTCTGTTTTGAGTATAACCATGCCCTTCACCCCACAACAATGCTTTCATGTATATGCTGAAATGGAAAATATGACCGTTTCTGCAACAAACTGACTCAGATTGACCTGTAATTTCGTCACTTTGTCATAGCCCTAAGCTCCAACACCCACTAAGATTCAAACATCTAAAAAATAATTGAGACACTCAATGTCCAAACTTGCAGTATTAGATGATTTACTTGAACTGTATTACCAGTTGAACTACCACAAAAAGCCAGAAATTTTACAGCGTTTACAAGATGTCCAGCAGTGGCAAAAACAACGTATGCAACGCACACATGCCGTACAATTTGCTGAAAAACACAATGTGCTGATGTCTGAATATTTTATTAATCGTTTATATGGCGGTCCTGATTTTGATGCATTAGCAGCACAAATTGCTCGTCTCACGCGCTATGCACACAAAGCTGAAAAATTGATTCCAGACAATGCCATAAAGACTGGTACTTCGGGCGTTCAACTTGCCATTTTAGCCGTACAGCTTGATGAACAAGTGGCCATGCAATTATTAGAAGATTATCCATCCAATCTGCCCTTAACCGATGAAATGATGCGCCAGACTTATCTTAAGCTCGATCAGGGCAAGGACCGTATGTTACAGCTGCAACTATTGGACGATTTAGGTCGTAATTTAGATAAATATATGCGCTCATTTATGGTCTATACCGCCTTTAAGATGTGCAAAGGTGCAGCAATAAAATATAACTTCGAAGTGATGTATGACTTTATGCAAGATGGCTTTCTCGCAATGAAACCACTTAAGTCAGCAGAAAAATTTGTGCGTGAATTTACCACTGTAGAACGTCAAATCATTGACCGTGTACATGCTGGAGACCCGAACCCGTTTCAGCCTGCGACCTAACAAAATTATCATCCCCATTCAGCCCACATTTGATATAAAACAAACAGGGCGTTCAAGGCTGAATTCAGATTTTTTATAGGGGTTTTGCAAAGCAATTACAGCAGCCCCTTATTTTTTCTGTATATTATTCACAACAAATGCAAATGACTGCTGTATAACAACAGAGAATCTGTCATCATGCTTACAAAGTAACATTAACCCTATTTATAAGTTAGGAGTGACTCTAATGTCTAACGAGAATCAAACGCCTGTCCCTACACCTGAGTCGGCACAAAATACAGACAAAGCGAGTCCATTCTTAACTGAACCTTTACCACAAGGGACAGCGCAAGGTCAGCAACAATCTTTAGAACAACGTCTGACCGACACACCTGTGACAGGTTCAGTACCCAAATATAATCTGCCACGTGGCGCGAACACAGGTAATGTTGGGCCAACCACACACTTTGGTTATCAGACCGTGAGCAGCGAAGACAAAGCGCAAAAAGTCGCGGAAGTTTTCCACTCAGTGGCTGCGAAATACGACATTATGAATGATTTAATGTCATTTGGTATTCACCGTCTATGGAAACGTTTTGCCATTAACATGTCAGGTGTTCGTCGCGGTCAGCACGTACTGGATATTGCAGGCGGTACAGGTGACCTTGCTAAAGTGTTCAGTCGTGAAGTTGGTCCGACAGGTCATGTGGTGCTTTCAGACATTAACGAATCGATGCTCAATGTCGGTCGTGACCGCCTCATTGATGCTGGTTGTACCAATGTCGATTTCGTTTTGGCCAATGCTGAAACTTTAGAACCTTTTGCAGACAACAGTTTTGACCTATTAACCATTTCATTTGGTCTACGTAACGTGACTGACAAAGATGCTGCTCTTGCTGCAATGTACCGCGTTCTTAAGCCAGGTGGTCGTTTACTGATTTTAGAATTCTCTAAACCGGTATTTGAACCATTCTCAAAACTGTATGACTTATACTCATTCACTGCATTACCAATTATGGGAAAAATCGTAGCAAATGACTCTGAAAGTTATAAATACCTTGCAGAATCAATTCGTATGCACCCAGACCAACGTACTCTTAAAGGTATGATGGAAAATGCGGGCTTCCAAAACTGTGATTACCACAACTTAACGGGTGGTATCGTGGCTGTACACCGTGGTTTCAAACTTTAATACTGCAGGCTGAACTATGTGGTCGATTCTCGCACTTGGTGCAGTTGAACGCTTAATTCATCATGTCATTGATTTGGATGCTATTACTCGCATCCAACTGAATGAATTGCAAGGCAAAATGCTTCGTGTAGTGATCGACTCACCACAGTTGTCGGTGGATGTGTTTTTTGACGATCAGAAAGTTCGCTTAGAACCGACGCCAACAGGACATACTGAAACCGCATCCATCTTTGAGCAACGCCCTTTCGAGCAGCAGTTAAACATAACTGAAGCAACGGCGACCTTACATGTCAAAACGGTCGTCGAGCTCCTCAAACTGCTGTTGGCTGAAGATGTCGGCAATATTCCATTGCAAGGTGATTATCACTTATTGCAGGATATCCAGCGCATTATGCAGCAAGCTGAGCCTGATTTAGCTTCGCATCTAAGCCCTTGGATTGGTCCAAGCCTTGCGCATGAAATTGGTAAGTTACAACTTGCACCCAAACATCTCAAACGTACTTTACAAAGCCATTTGTTCTTTGCTGAAGACGCGTTAAAAGAAGATTCAGGCTTGCTTGCCCCACGCTGGCAAATGGATGACCTGAATCAAGACACCCGAATTTTGAATCAAAATCTGGACCGTGCAGAAGCAAAAATTCAGCAGCTGCACAGCCAAATTGACTCATTACAAGACAACACTTAAGACTAGGTAATTGCATATATGATTCCGCACGTTTCACGTTTACTCGACCTTTGGCGCATTGCTGCGCACTATAGACTCGACACGTTGTTTCCTGCGGAAGAATTACCGGAAAAAGCCCGTCATATTCTTTCTCTCATTCGCATGCACCCTGCGGCATGGTCAAGCCGCGAGCGAAAAAATCCGCTCAAGCTCAAACAAGCTTTAGAAGAGATGGGCCCGCTGGCCATTAAAATGGGGCAATTACTGTCTACCCGTCGTGATTTGATTCCACCTGAAGTTTTACAGCAATTGGTGCTTCTACAAGACCGTGTAAAACCTTTTTCGAATGACGTTGCCAAAATGCGCATTCAGGAATCACTTAAAGCCGATGTTAATACCTTATTTGCACGCTTTGACGAGCAACCATTAGCCGCAGCATCTATTGCACAAGTGCATACTGCTGCCCTGCATGATGGTCGCGAAGTCGTGGTGAAAGTGACTCGCCCGAATATTCGCAATCAAATTCTGCATGATTTTGAAATATTAGAGTGGCTTGGTCAGTTCCTTGAAAAACGCCTAGAAGCCGCTCGTGCCCTGCATCTGTCCGAAATTATTCAGGACTACCGTCAAATTATTCTCAATGAATTGGATTTGACTTTAGAAGCGGATAACACACGTCGTATGCGTCATTACTTCACCGGTTCAAGCATGATGTACGTGCCTGAAGTCTATATGGACAGCCGTGATGTCATGGTCGAAGAACGTATTACCGGTGTGCCGATTTCTGATATTGCGACCTTTGATCGCTTGGGCATGGATCGTAAAGATTTAGCCGAAAAAGGGCTCACCATTTTCTTTACCCAAGTGTTCCGCGACAACTTCTTTCATGCAGACATGCATCCGGGGAATGTCTTCGTCGAAACCATCAATCCAAGCAATCCACGCTTTATTGCACTGGACTGCGCGATTATGGGTGAGCTTTCAAAGCACGACCAAATGACCGTAGCACGCATGCTGCTTGCGGTTATGAACAGCGATTTTATGCAGCTGATTCAAATCGTGCATCAAGCGGGTTGGATTCCACCGGGTACAGATCAAGATGCCTTAGCACGTGAAATGCGTCGCACTGTGGGCCCAATGGTCTCTAAACCAATGCATGAATTGGACTTCGCCGGCATCCTGATTCAAGTGATGGATATTGCGCGTCGTTTCCATTTAGAGATTCCGCCACAACTGATGCTTTTACTAAAAACTTTAGTGCATGTGGAAGGTTTAGGAACTGATCTCTATCCTGAATTGGATATTTGGAGTTTGGCAAAACCAATCCTCACCGATTGGATTAAAGCGCAAATGAATCCGCAGAAAAACTTAAAAGAACTCGGACAAAAAATTCCAGACTTACTTTTAGGTGCGCAAGATTTACCAACGCTGATGATCGACAGTCTGAATGGTTTAAAAAATCAGTCGGCTTGGCATGCCAAACAACTGAATGAACTGCAAAGCATGCGCTTGCAAATGGAACATCAGCAAAAACGTAGTTGGGTTTTTGGCAGTATTATGGCCATCTTCCTCTCCATCGCGATAATTGCGCCATGGTATGTTTCCATCGTATTAATTGCACTTTCAAGCTTACTTTCCATTTGGCGTGTGTTTAAATAATCTGTGTTTAAATGATCTTGATGTATCCATAGCTCCTTTAAGCCTTTTGACAATAAAAGGCTTAAAGCCATAAAAACAAAAAATTCAAAAATTTAAATAAGGCTGAACGCCATGTCATACAGTTATTTAGGGGTACTGTATGGTCGAACCCCTCTCCGAGCATGTGCAACGGCCTTGCTGTATAGTTTTTCGACCCTGCTCGATGTGTTGGTTCAATTAAATATGCACATGCCTTTTCTAAACTGGCAACCGACAGCCAACACCACCCTGTATCGGATGCAGCATAGCGCTACATTTTGGTGGATCATTCTCTTTAATGCACTTCCCTGTTTATTCCTACTTTGTTTGCCACAGCAAAAGCTGATGGCGGGGTTAAATTATTGGTTATTAGCTGGGGCCGTGATTTTTATCATTAACCTATTTGCTTGGGCGGTCTTTCCAATGGCGACATGGGCAATCGTCTGCCTCAGTTTGTTTCAATTGCATCGGCATAACGAACAACTATTACAGCATTCCTCAGAGACGCCCTGATATGACTGAGAAGTCATTTGTCGGAAGTTTCAGCCATTGGGTCTGTGCAAAAACGCACTAGAATAATTCTACGACTGTATTTTAAGCGACTACCATGACTCAAATTTTGCAAAAAAGACCGCCTGCGCTCAATATCCGTGCTGGCCATTTAGCCCGCCAACTGATTGAACAAGAGGGTTTAAACGCTGCTCAAGTGGATATCCTGCCCGGTGCTGCGGGTGGTCCGAAAGGCATTGGTATTCAAGGTTTAGATCAGGCGATTTTTGCTGACTTTTTGCCACGCGCGCAACAAAAGCGTACTTTAATTGGTTCATCGATTGGCAGTTGGCGCTTTGCCAGTATTGCTGCTTGGGGAGCCATTGAAGGGACGAAACGCCTCTCTGAGCTGTATACCAATCTGAGCTTTCATAAAAAGATGAGCCGTCAAGAAGTCAGCGATGTGTGTCGTGGCATGCTGATCGATTTGATTCAAGGTCAAGAAGCGGCACTGGTTAATCACCCGGATTATCACCTCACTGTGCTTTCAGTCAAAGCTCAGCATATTTTCCAAAGTGATAAAGCCCTGCCTCTGTTAGCCTCTGTCGCAGGGATCGTGGGCACGACAGCGCTCGCACGTAAACACAGTCGTTATTTCATGCAGCGTGTAATTAGTCAGCCTGTGTCAGGTCATCAATTTACCGTGGCGGATGATGGCTTTACCACGCATTACCATGCATTGACTCAAGACAGTGTCATGCCGTGGCTTATGGCTTCTGCATCTATTCCCGGTGTCATGGCCGCGATACGTGATATCCCTGATGCGCCACAAGGCAGTTACCGCGATGGCGGCCTGATTGACTATCATATTGACCTACCCTTCCAAAGTCAGGGCATCGTGCTGTATCCACATTTCACGGATAGCATCACCCCAGGTTGGTTTGATAAATTATTTAAACGCCAAGCCAATCCTGAAAATCAGGCGCGTACCCTGTTACTGTCACCTTCACAAGAATACCTTGCAAGCTTGCCGCTTGGCCGACTGCCTGACCGTAAAGACTTTACCCTCAAAGGCTTAGACAACCAACAACGCATTAAAATGTGGAATCAATGTGTGGCTGAAAGTCAGCGTATGGGCGATGAGTTTTTGGAGTTGGTTGAAAAGCAACATTTCCCAGCAGTCATGCAAGCACTCTGAGCGTTACAGTAATCTCTTGCGAGGGACGCTATAATCCTATTTCAAAATTTTGAGCTTATTTAGTATAGATTTATGCGGATATTTTTAACTGTTTTGCAGTATGCCTGCATCGCTTTTGCACTTTTCCTTGTTTATCAAGTGTCAACCGCCTTGATCAGCGGCCAATACGATTTAATGGAAGTGGTGGCAGATGTTGGTACGATTTTAATTTGTATCGATTTGGCGGTGTTTTTATTTACCAGTAATGCAAAACAAGGCATTAGCATCGAAGACTATGCGAAACAATTGGAACAAAAGCCGTCAAAATTGGTATATGTGACCCGTAAATTGGGACATTTCGGTATTTTGCTGATCATTACCAGTTGGATCGTACCGATGATTCGCTAGTGTATTTTAGTTCAATAAAAAGGATCATCATGTGTTCATGATGATCCTTTTTTATGTCATCAGATTTTAGGGTCTGTTGACATTTGTTGATTAAAAAAATAGCGAGATAGTAAAATTAAATCGCCAAACCCAATTTTACACTCGCTATGCCTCGAACAATGCTAAATGATCAACACTGGTCCAAGTTACTTGCTATTTTCCGTCACTTTAATATTTATCTCAAATTAAATTTACGGAATTTTATTGAAGCGATTTTATTTCGAATT